>PUNU01000105.1 GCA_003551865.1 Syntrophomonadaceae bacterium | reverse complement strand
TAACTACTCAGCCTATTGTCCTTGTTGAGTGAAAAGCTGTGCCATGGGGACGGTTCGAGCGTTCCTGAGCGTAGCGAAGGCCGAAGGGAAAACGATGGAACCGTCCCCTATGGCATAGCGGATTAGGCCTGAGTAGTTACAATATTTATTTATGTACAACACAACTAAGGGGGAACAGTTAGATCCCCCCTGAAGTTGACATTATAAATTATAACTTTCGCCGGAAGCTGCGTCAACGAGCCAGTGCCCTGCCAATTAAGTTTGCTCTGTTTTTAATTCACAGTTGTAATAATTGTCAAATTACGCTCTTAATATGTTGACAGGGCACTAGTTGTCCGGCCGGCCGGAAATATGGGCGGTGCGGGCGCTTTTCGGGTAGGAACCCAGCAGTTTTAGAAATGGAACTGCCTGCTTTAATTCTTCCCAGAGTTCCGCCAGCCCGGGCTCACTGCGGTGCCCTTCACAGTCAATAAAGAAAAGCCAGTCTCCGATAATCCGGCGGGAGGGCCGCGATTCAATGCGGGTAAGATTAATGCTGCGGCGGGCGAAATAACCCAGGGTTTGATACAGCGTGCCGGGCCCATCGGGAACACTCAGGACCAGCGATGTTTTATCACTTCCCGTGGGCGGATGATCACTTAAGGAAAGGACCACAAACCTGGTGGTGTTTTCTTCGTTATCCTGGATCCCTTCCGCCAGAAGGGTGAGGCCAAACAGCTCGGCAGCCCTGCGGTTGGCCACCGCCGCCGTACCGGGCCGCCCAATCACGCTTTTTGCCGCTGAAGCGGTACTTTCAACCGGCAGGCGCTCCGCTGCGGGGTGGTGCCTGTTGAGATATTCGGTGCATTGGCCAAGGGCATGGGGATGGGACAAAATTTGTTTTATTTCTCCCGGCTCCATCTTTTTTTCGGCCATCAAACACTGCCACACGGGGCAAATCAGCTCGTGGCAGATATAGATCCCGTCCTGTTTGGCCAGGAGGTCCAGGGTCGTCGCTATGCCGCCTTCCAAATTGTTCTCCAGGGGAACAAGCCCTTCCTCCAGTTCGCCTTCAATTAATGCTGTGATCACCGATGCAATAGTGGGATGTTCTTCGAGCATCCTCTCATAGTGGCTGTTGTAAATCAAGGCCGCTTCTTCAGAAAATGTCCCCCCGGGCCCCAGGTAGCCGAGTCGACAAACGGTCATTTAGATCCCTCCACTACAGCCTCCGGACAGGCCTTTGGCATGGTGCGCTTCAAGGCTGCGGCAACCGGTGCCACTGCGCCTATCAGCTTTTCGAAGTTTTCCGGGGTTAAAGATTGCGGCCCGTCACAAAGCGCTTCCGCCGGCTTATGGTGGACCTCGATTAAAAGGCCGTCGGCACCGGCCGCTACGGCAGCCTGGGAAAGAGGGGTGGCGAGACGCCAGGTGCCGCTGGAATGGCAGGGATCGGCGATAACCGGCAGATGGCTCAACTCCCTGGCCAGGGGAATGGCACTGATATCAAATGTACTGCGGGTGGCGGTTTCAAAAGTGCGGATACCTCTCTCGCAAAGCATGACCTGGAAATTGTTTTCCGCCAGGATATACTCGGCCGCCATAAGCCACTCTTCAACTGTCGCAGCCAGCCCCCTTTTAAGCATGACCGGCTTTTTGCTCCGTCCCACTTCACGCAAAAGAGGAAAATTTTGCATGTTCCGGGCCCCGACCTGGAGGATATCCGTATGACCGGCTACCAGTTCAACCTCCTGGGGGTTTAGAACCTCGGTAACAATTTTCAAGCCGGTTTCACTGGCAGCCAGGTCCAGCATCTTTAACCCTTCGGCTTCCAGGCCCTGAAAGCTGTAAGGTGATGAACGCGGCTTAAATGCTCCCCCGCGCAGCACCCGGGCTCCGGCAGCTTTGACGGAACGGGCAATGGTCATAAGCTGCTCTTCGTTTTCCACCGCACAGGGGCCGGCCATAAAGACCAGTTCCCTGCCGCCAATCTCGAGATCCCCCACCCTGACAATACTGTCAGTTTCCTTGACCTCACGACTGACAAGTTTGTAGGGAGCGCTGATGGGTACGACCCTTTCCACCCCGGGCAGGACTTCAAGGCCTGTTGGGAAAACCACTTTCCGGTCTCCCACTGCACCGATTACCACCCTTTCCTTGCCCTGTATGCGGTGAGGAGAAAAACCCATTTCAACCAGCTTTTCCTCAACTCCCTCAACTTCCCCGCTTTGTGCATTTTGTTTCATGACCACGATCATTTTGACCACTCCTTTCATAAATAAAAAAGCCGCCCCTCAGGGACGGACTTTTAATCCGCGGTACCACCCAAATTGATGATTATCCACTCAGCAAGTACGGGCCGCCTGTATGGCTGCCGATACCCTCTTCCGGCAACGGGGAAGAACCGTTAACACCTACTTGACCCTGAAACTAAAGGTTTTCAGTGTAAAGCTCCAAAGGGAACTTCGATAAGGTGCTCGCCGGCCGGACTTCCAGCCTCCGATCCGGCCTCTCTGGACGGAAAGCCTGCCCTATCTACTTTCCTTCTGCATCGCTTTTAAAATTATGCCAACTGATTGAAAGAAATTTTACCACATCGATCGGCAGAAAACAACCCCCGATCAGTAATCGTTTCGATTAAACTTGTTCATCGCCGCATCGAGACCTTCACTGACAAAAACAAGCACCGCTTCCACCGCTCGGGAAATTGCTGCATTGACCAGGTCGAACTCCAAAGGTCCGGGGGGATGAAGCACATATTCCCTGCCGTTAACTCCCGGCGGAGGCTTCCCGACACCGATGCGCAGGCGCGGGAAATCAACAGTATCCAGGGCCTCAATTATTGACTGGATACCACGGTGACCACCGCTTCCTCCCTTTTTGCGCAGTCGGATCGAACCCGGGGGAAGATCGAGGTCGTCATAGATAACCATGATGCCTTCGAGCTCCTCCCGGTAATTGCGCACTAATTCTTTGACGGCCGGCCCGCTGCGGTTCATAAAGGTAAGCGGTTGAACCAGCATCAACCGCTTACCGCCGTATTCAGCAGCAGCACATAAACTGCGGTGCTTTTGGATTGGTTTTTCTGTTTTCAAACGCCGTGACAAAGCTTCAACCACTTGAAACCCCGAGTTGTGCCTGCTTCCGGAATATTTGTTTCCGGGATTGCCTAGGCCTACAATAAGATACATGTTTTAGCTTTCTTCTTCCGCTTCTTCCTCACCCGGTTCCTCTTCGACCGCTTCTTCAGCAGCCTCTTCTTCGACTTCTTCTTCCTCTTCTACCGCCGGTTCAAGCTCTTCTTCAGCTATCGGGGCCAGTACCTGGGCCAGTACAGTGTCCGGCGGAGTAATCAGCTCGACATCGCCTTCCATCACCAGGCTTTCAGCAGTGATGCTGTCACCAATGTTTAATTCGGAGATATCGACGTCAAACTGCTCGGGGATATCGGCCGGCAAACACCTTACATCGACTTCCCGGGCAACCAGCGACAGCACGCCGCCTTCGTTGACACCTGCCGGTTCACCGACAAAATTCAGGTGGACGGGCACTTCTATCTTATCGGTCATTGAAATGCGGATAAAATCCACATGCAGAATCCGGTCCTGGACCAGGATATCCCTCTGGATTTCTCTGAACATCACCGTTTCATGCCGGGTTTTTTTCCCTTTCGACTTTACTGCAAGATCGAGTAGCACATTGCTGCCCCCGGTGGTTAAAACCTGTCTCAGGGTAGGCCCGTCGACGGTCAGGGGCAAATTGTCGTCTCCCCTGCCGTAAATGACCGCCGGAACTTTATCTTCCCAGCGCATCTGGTTTAACTGCCCTTTGGTCAAGTTTTTGCGAGTTTGTGCTTCCAATGTCATTCTTTCCATCTAGTTTTCCAGCCTCCTTCTGCAATAGTATACTTCAGGAAGCGTTTAAGATCAACTTAAACAAACAGCTCACTGACCGACCTTTTTTCGTGAATACGGATAACCGCCTCACCAATAAGTGGAGCGACTGAAAGCACTTTAAAGCAGTCCCGCAGTCCTTCAAGCAGTCCTTTGTCCACCGGTATGGTATTGGCTGAGACTACTTCGGTGAGTTTCGATTTGCTCAGTCTTTCGAGGGCGGGACCCGAAAAGATAGGGTGGGTACAGGAAGCGTATACTTCCTCCGCTCCCTCCTTGAGCAAAGCATCCGCGCCCAGCGTGATGGTTCCTGCGGTATCGATCATATCATCAATAAAGATTGCCGTTTTTCCTTTCACGTCGCCGATGATATTCATGACCTCGGCTTTGTTCGGAGCAGGTCTTTTTTTATCTATAACAGCGATGGGCATCTCCAGCCGGTTGGCCAGGTCACGGGCGCGGGTTACCCCGCCTAAGTCCGGGGAAACGACCACGCCGTTTTTAATGTTTAAGCTTTTGAAATAATCGGCCAGTATCGGCAGAGCAGTGAGGTGGTCCAGCGGAATGTTGAAGAAGCCCTGGATCTGCCCGGCATGCAGGTCCATGGCCACAACCCGGTGCGCACCTGAAGCAGTGATAAGATCGGCGAGTAATTTGGCCGTGATCGGGTCACGGGCCCGGGTTTTACGGTCCTGCCTGGCATAAGCGTAATAAGGAATAACTACGTTTAGCGAATTTACCGAGGCCCGCCTGAGAGCATCGATTATAATCAAAAGTTCCATGATGCTTTCATTAATCGGGCTGCAGAGCGGTTGTATCAAAAATGAGTTGGTGCCCCGGACGCTTTCCCTGATGCTTATAGAAATCTCACCGTCGCTAAATCGGCTTACTTCACAATTGCCCAGGGGCACCCCTGCATATTCAGCAATCTCTTCGGCCAATTCCCGGTGAGCACTGCCGCAAAATATTTTTAACTCTTCATCATTTACCAACTTACACCCTCCCGCCAGTGGTCTGAGTAATGTTTACATCTTCTACCCACCGCGGCTTTTCTCCTGCCGGGAGGCCTCAATATGCAGTCTCAGTATAATTTATAATTACCTCTTCCTTTGATTTGCCTTGATGTGTGCATAAGGCCCTATTACCAGGCCGCTTTCAATATTACTTTCGATTACTGTTGAACTAACAACAACGGCTTCGTCTTCGATCACCGCTTTATGCAGGTGTGAACCGGGACCGATTGAGCATGAAGCACCGATCACCGTGCCGCTTTCTATAACACAATGCGGCCGAATTACTGTATCTTTCGCAATTTGGACGTCATAATCAATGCAAGTGGTATCAGGGTCAACAATCGTGACTCCCTTGAGCATCAGGTGGTGGTTAATCCTTTTTTGCAGTATTGCAGTGGCCTCCGCCAGCTGAACCCGATTGTTTATGCCCAGGCCGACCCGCCGGTCTTCAATATAATAAGCACCGACATTGTAACCGTCCCGGTACATTAAAGCGATTACATCGGTTAAATAAAACTCTTTTTGCTCATTATCGGCTGTAAGGCGGGGGACGTAGGATTTTAAAAGCTTGAGATCAAAACAGTAGGTGCCGGTATTAATTTCAGTAACTTTTTTTTCTTCTTCCGAGGCATCTTTTTCTTCCACAATTTTTTTAACCAAATTGTGTTGATCGCGGATTATACGGCCGTAACCGGCCGGATCCGGCAGCACAGTAGTCGCCACCACAGCACTGCCGGACCGGCTTTTATCCAGAAGCCCTTTTAAATGATCGGCTTCCATGAGAGGAGTATCTCCGCAAAGGACCAGCAGTGTGCCTTCCTGCGGCAGATGAGGCAGGGCCTGCTTTACAGCGTGTCCGGTGCCCAGCTGCTGCTCCTGTAAAACATAGCGCCAACTGTTCCCGACAACTTCCTGTACATGCGAAGCACCGTGACCTACGACAATTAAAACCCTGTCTGTAAGTTCAACGGCGCTGTCCAAAATATATTGCAGCATAGGCCTGCCGCAAAGCCGGTGCAAAACCTTGGGTAAACTGGAATGCATCCTTTTACCTTCTCCCGCAGCCAGCACCACGGCCCATAGATCTTTCATCGGCCCTGCCCCCCATGTGAACTAATCCATGGTGCCATTATACTGCAGTTTGACCGGAAGAAGCAAAAGCAAATCAAAACTCAACAGCGGTGCTTTCAAGTTCCCTGTTGTAAACTTCAAGTACCGATTGCTGGATTTCCTGCCTGGTTTCAGCTTTGATTGGATGAGCGATATCCCTGAATTCGCCGTTCGGGGTTCGCTTGCTGGGCATGGCCACAAACAGTCCGTTATTGCCTTCTATAACCCTCACGTCATGCACAACAAAAGTTTCATTGAAGGTGATAGAGACAATAGCTCTCATTTTGCCTTCCTGGGTCAATCGCCTGATACGGACATCGGTAACTTTCACAAAAACCACCCTCTGCGTTTGCTGTATATTTCTAACCTTTGGATTACTTCGACACTTAGTATTATTATCCTGCTTAGACGGGTAAATATTCGTTTTGTTGGCTTTTTGTTTTGATTCAACTCTATTAATTATATATAACCATAATAACCATTCTTTGCATATCAAATAACTTATGTTTTTTCGCACAACTACATGCGAAAAATTGCAAACCTTCCCGGCAGCCGGGTAAAAAAAGACAAGCCGGGAAGCTCTGCATGGGACCGGGAGCAAAAACGGCGCAATTAAGAGTTCTTTATCTGCTTCTCAGGTTTAAGATTTAAGTTTGATCGTAATAACCGCCTTCGATGGTTTTTTTGACCACCTCCAGATCACTGGGCTTGTCCACGTCAAGGCCGATCTCGACACAGTCGCAGGGAACAGCCCGGACCTTAAGCTTCAACAGCCGGGAAATAAAAGCTTCCAGGTCGGAGAGGGAAAGTCTTCTTCGCAGGTACTTAAAAATGAGGGTAAAGGGCAGGATTCTCAGCAATTTCAGTGGTTTTTTGCGATAAGAAATGAACATCTCCAGGCGGGCGCGGTTTTCAAGAAACCAGCGCGGATTAAGCAGGGCGATATTACCGCCCGTAACAGGTCCCTCGTTCAGGTGCACGTAGGTTCGTTCGGCTGCCGGGAATTTTTCCACACAGTCTTCCCGGCTCAAAATGGGGAAATAAAAATCACGGTCATGTGGAGAGCATAGTGATATAAAATACTCTGTGATTTCAGCGGTAAGCAGGGGGATATCACCGGTAACCACCAGGCACAGCCGGTTATGATTAACCAGGCCAAAACCGGCCGCCAGGTTGTCGAGCATGCCGCCTTCTTCCGCAACCGCTTCAAAACCATATCCTTCCTCATGAAGCTTTTCCAGCTCACCAACCGGACCAACCGCAACAATTCTTTCTATAGAGGGAGTTTCCTCCAGGGCCTCGAGGATGTAGCTTAAAAGAGGCCTGCCGTACAGCATAATAAAAGCTTTATTGGACACTTTTTCCTGTTCAGTTAAGGGTTCCGGTTCTCCGCCTCCAGCCAGGATTACAGCATCAAACATGACATCGCTCCCCGGTTGTTGTCGTGGTCCAGCTCAAGTAGGCCCTGCTGCCTTCTTCTTCCACAGCTTTCAGTGCACTGCGGGCGAGCGCAAAATTATCCGCCAGCATAAAAAGGGCCGGCCCGCTCCCGGACAAAGCCGGGAATAAGCCGCGCTTTTTAAGTTTTTCTTTTAAATCCATGGCCCTGGAAAGGCCCGGCACTGCCGCTGTTTCAAAGGTATTTGTCCTGGCGCTTTTCATCCAATTCTCAATTTCTATTTTCCTCTTCGTTTTTATTGCTCTTACCAGGGGATCAATAGCAGGTGTACCCATATGTTTTGGGTTAAGTGCCCCGTAAGCATCTGCCGTGGAAATCGCCGCAGCCGGAGGCAGGGCCAGGACGACCCAGTAAAAAGGCAGAGGAGGGAGGCCTTCCAACTGCTCTCCCCGTCCCCCGGCCAGGGCCGTCCCCCCGGAGAAAAAAAACGGCACGTCCGATCCCAGCTGCAAACCCAGGGAAAAGAGCTCCGCTTCGCTCAGGCCCAATTGCCAGAAACGGTTTAGACCTTTTAAAGCGGCGGCCGCATCGCTGCTGCCGCCGGCCAGGCCGGCCGCGGTAGGGATATTTTTAAATAATGTGATTCTCACTCCCCCGGGACTCTTGCCCATCATTTTTTCCAGCAGGGCAGCCGCCCTGCAGACCAGGTTATCCGGCCCGGCAAGGGAATATTCAGTAGATGAAAAATACCAGCCGGTGCCCGAGCAGGGCTCGAATAAGAGCTTATCGGCCAGGGAAATTTCCTGCATCACCGTTTCCAGCTCATGGTAACCGTCCGGCCGCCGGCCGACTACTTTTAGACCAAGGTTTATTTTGGCCCGCGCTTTTAAGGCAAAAGCCCGTGTCATTTCAGCTCATCTTCACTAAACGTTTGTTTTCAATGATTCCGGGAATGCGTCCTCTTTTGGCCAAAGGCCTGCCGCGAACCTCTTTCAAATCCATCGTCATATCAATCGCCTGGGCACGGGCAATAAAACTGCCCACTCCAAAAGCATCGGCTCCCGCTTCACTCAGGGAAGCAATCCTTTCAGGGTTCAGCCCCCCCGAGACCACAATCTGCACATGGCCGTGACCGCCCTGTTCCAAGCGCGCTCTTGTCTCCCGTACCAAACCCGGGGTTACACCCCCCCGTTCGCCGGGAGTGTCAAGGCGGACACCGTTTAGTTTCCTGCCCAGCGCATCAGCCACCCGGAGGGCTTCTTCGGGCTCGTCTTTGAATGTGTCGACTAAAATTATCCTGGGGGCGTCTTCAGGGAGGAAGTCGTCATAAGCTTCGGCCAGTTCCACTGTGTCACCGGTAATTAAAAAGGCGGCATGGGGTATAGTGCCCACCGGGGCACGGTCAAGCAGTAGTGCCCCGAGGATACAGCTGCAGGCATCCGCCCCACCGACTACAGAGGCACGTTCCATTACGGGAGCCACCGCCGGGTGCAGGTGACGGGAACCGTAACAAACGACCATCCTGTCACCCGCCGCTTCTTTGCAGGTCCGTGCCGCCGTAGCCCACCCGCTGGAACTGGCCAGAATACCCAAAAGCGGGGTCTCATAAATGCCAAAGTCGCCGTAAGTCCCTTTAATGCGCATAACCACTTCCTTGTCACTCATGGGTTCCCCTTCGGGGAGGGCCCATATCTCGAGGTCCCGGCCGCGCAGGAGGTGAAGAACTTCTTCGGTTCCGGCCATAACACCCTCCCGCGAAGAAAATATTTCCGCTGTTACCTCTGTGTCAGCCATTCCCATAGATTGGAGCAAATCTCTGGAACGGACGAAATAAATATCACTGGTCAAACCCCGGCTAATTTCTGTGGAGTCGGCGGAAAAAAACCGCCGGTCAGGTTCGATTTTCAGTGCGGCAATTTCTTTCAGGGTAACGAAATCGTTTTCCTTCATTCAAATAAGCCCTCCATCTTTTCTCAATCAGATCATGTTTACCCCGAGCGTCTTCTCCATTTCCTGCAGGGCGAAACGGTGAGCTTCCGGGTCAAAGCTGGCCACCGCTTTTGACGGCACGGAAACCTTGTAATTTAAGGCCCTCGCATCGGCGGCAGTGTATAAAACACATATATTTGTCACACAGCCCACTATTTCAATTTCAGCAATGTTTTTTTCACGCAGGGTAAGATCGAGATCGGTGCCGAAAAAAGCGCTGAATCGCCTTTTTGGTATCACTCTTTCTTTGTCCCGGGGTGACAGCTCGGGGACGATTTCTTCTCCCCCCGAATTTTCCCTGGAGTGAGGGGGAAACATCTCAAATTCCTTGTCGTCTTCGAGGTGGCGGTCACAGATAAAAATTACCATATCTCCGCTGGAACGATAATCTTCCAGCTTTGATTTAACCTCGGGAACCAGTTCTTCCGCCACCGGACCGATATATAGAACCCCCTCGGGATCAATAAAATCAACCAGCATATCTACAACAAGAAGAGCTTTCATCTGTTTGACCTCCTGAAAATAAGAATTGGTTGGTATTTTTCGCTATTCTACAAAAGCGTTAATAATCCTTCCCTCCCGGCAGAGCTTCGCCTGTTTTGATAAATGAAGCAATTTTTTGCTCGCCCCGTTTGGCGCCGGTTTTGAAGTCCTCTTCGTCCAATCATAGCGCCGGCAAATGCTCCCGGTTTTCCACCTGCTTGCGGCTTTAAAAAAATGCCTTCTTTGTTGATTGAAACAGTAACGCGATAAAAAAACCGGATCTAGGAGATCCGGTTAACAATCTTTTTTGCTGTTCAAGTGAAAGGTGCCCTCATGCTAAAAGAAGGTTGCAGTAAGGACCGCTCTCTATGTAGCAGACCTACAAACCAACAGTACGGCGCATATCACCTTCAGCAAAGCTGAGCTCTACAGTTTCTGTAAGCACATCGGCATAACTGAATGAAAGCCGCTGAAAATAATTATTTTCATCAACCCTGACTATAAAAATAGAAGGGTATATGCTTTCTAAAACCCCTTCTTTTTCATATGTTTTGCGCCTGCCGCGGTTGGCCCGCAGCTTAATCTTTTCTCCAAGGTGAGATTCTAATTTTTTGCGGATTTCAAATAGGACATCTTTAGCCACCATTTAAAACCACCTTTTATTATATTCCTCTTAATTTTAACACATTTTTACCTAAGAAGTCAAGCTATTTTGAGCAACTCCGCGCTAATTCAAGAAGAAGGGCAAAAAAATAAAATAGAAAGCTTATAATTAAAGCAAATCGAGACCTTCAAGCAATTATTTTGTAAAACGGTCGGCAACGGTGGTAGCCCCGTATGAATCAGGCTTAATGCAGGCCTGATATCCACTGCCGATCACCATGCCCACCACTTCTTTAATTATATCCCGGGTTTCTCCTTTTTCGCCTACATCCAGATGTATTTCGACATTAAGCTGTTGTTCCCCGTTCTGGGCAAGCTGCTCGGTAAGACGCGTCGCTACTTCCAGGCTGAGAAAGGTTTCATAATAGATGCGCTGCCG
>PUNU01000073.1 GCA_003551865.1 Syntrophomonadaceae bacterium | reverse complement strand
GGTTTCGGCTGCGGTCCGGGTTTTTCTTTTTTCTGCAGCTTCTCTAATTTTATCCCGCGAGCCGGCAAATAGCCTGCCCAAAAGCCCCTGGAGAGCACGCAGGCTTGACTTAAGAAGTCTTAGCAGTGCCTGAAGGAGGCGTAAAATACCGTTGAAGAGACGGTTTAGCGATATGTTGAGCACCATCAATCCGGAAATCAAGGCCAGGGCGACGAGAAGGATCCTGCTGCCGGTAAAACCGAGCAGGTAATAGAAGGCGGCGGCAAAAACTGCTCCGATAACACCTCCGCCCTCTCCGTCAAAACCCAGCCTGATGCTTTCGATAAAAATACTGTTTGCAGCCGACTCGGGCAGGCGGAAAGCTATTAACTGCAGATGAGTCCAGATCATGTAAAGTAAAAGAAAAATCAGCAGTCCGGCAAAACGGCCTTTAATATTATAGCGGTCACCGGGTATAATCAGGCGCAGTCCCAATATGCCGATAAAAAAAGGAACAGCCAGTGAAGCATCGCCGGCCAGAGTACGCAAAACCTGGCTTGTGAACATACCCAGGCCGCCGGTCTGGTCAGTCTGCACCAGGCCCACATAGCAGAACACGGCCAGGGCTATCAGCAAAATACCCTTAACCTGGGACCGCATCTCTTTTTTCATACCCTTTTTTTTCTTTTTTTTGGCCAATTTCCAAATTCTCCCTGTCAGAGTACTTTAGAATTCTGACTTCCAGTATAAAACATTTGTTCGTTTCTGTAAAGAATAATTTTATAACTAACCTGCAGTTGAAAAGTTGTCAAAAGAACCGGCCCTTTCACATCTTCTACAACTCGGGGCTGCCTGAAAAAGGCAGCCCCGAGTTCATATGAAAAGTTAGAAATATTGATTAGCAGGAGAATTTGTCATCCAGTTTTTTCATAATATCGACGATGCCGCCGTACTCCAGCTCTGAATAGTGAAGCATCGCCGGTCCGGAGAAACCCTGCTCCCTGATATCATAAGCCTTGCGCGATACTTTTTCCCTGATATGATCCCAGTAGGGGTGATCGAAGCAGTCTACCGGTTCGGTCAGTTTGCCGTCCTGCACACAGAAACCGGCGGCACTGACCACCGGCGGTCCGTCAAAAAATGAAATGGTGCTGCCCAATTTAACCGGCATCAGAGGACCGGTGTGACTGCCGCGCATAAAACCGGCAACAAAGTGGCCAATGCTGTAAGGTGAAAGGATTTCGCCGGTTGCCGGAAAATCTCCCTGGCAGCGGACCAGCATTATAGGGTCGTCTTTGCCGGTATAGGTGCCGGCAATATTGTGAAGCCTGGTGGTGCTGGCGGAAACGGCCCTTTCCCCGGTTGCCCTGGAATATATGGCGGCAACAACAAATCTCTCGTTGTCCCGCAAAAGTGCGGCTATCTCGTACGAATCTTCGGGTGTGCTAAGCTCTATTACACGATCTTCTTCGGTATGTTCTACATCGAGGATAACAAATTTAAACCCTTTGTTTATCTTGGGTGACAGGATTAACCCCGAACAATGCATTGGATCGGCAAAGCTTAAATAGAGCGGCAGGTTGTACGCTCCCGGGTCAGTTTTGTCCGCAGCAAACAGAAGAAAAGGTTCGGCTTTGCGCTCTTCAAATTCCATTTCCGCTACAGCCGGCCCCAAACCCCTGACATTGCCGGAAAATGCATCGGAAAGCAGGTCCTGCCCGGCCCCGTAAAGGCCCTGTTCCTTAGCCTTCTCTGTTCCGCATAAAAAAGCTTCCCAGGCCAGCTGGTGAAGCTCCTCGCAGTTACATCCGCTCTGGTGGGTGAACATTATTGCTACATCATCACCCGTGGTGCCTACATAAAAATCGATAATTAAGCTCCCAACCTTCCGGCTGACGCACTCCCTTACCGTTTCAACCAGTGCATCACTGGGCTTAATATGTCCGGCTATGCTCCCGATGTCCGCCTTGATTACACTTAAGGTTGTCTTCAAAATTCTCCCTCCCTTTATTTATTGAAGGGCACCATACCCTTTAGCATCTCTATGTTGGCAAATATTTCTGTTTCATGATAATAGATTCGCCCGGTAGTTGATTCCGTTCACTTTAAATTTCTCCCTAACTCCGAGAAATCCTGCCGTCGGGTAGGATTGGCAAGTAATTATTTGGTTGGGGTAAGGGGAAAACATTCCTCACCCCGACTTTTTCATATTTACCGCACAAACTCAATTGACAGGACGCTAGTTCTTCTCTTTACCGGTCTTGACATCGATTATGATCGGCATAATCATGGGGCGGCGTCCGGTATGCTCGTAGAAGTAAGAGGTAGCAGCATCCCTGACTTTCGCTTTTACCTTGTTCCATTCGGTCAGTTTATCGATATCCATCCTGTCTACAGCCTTTGCCAGTTCCTGCTTTGCCCCTTCCAGCATATTTTCGGATTCCCGCACATAGACAAAACCCCGGGTAATAATTTCCGGTCCGGAAAGGACTTGCTTCTTGTCGGGGTCAATGGCCAGGACAATGATGACGATACCGTCTTCGGAAAGCATCTGCCTGTCGCGGATAACTACTTCTCCGACATCGCCGATGCCGAAACCGTCGACCAGTATTCTACCCGCCGGAACCTTGCCGGTCAGTCTTCCTTTCCCACCTTTAAACTCCATGACGTTGCCCGGTTTGGTTAAAAATACGTGATCTTCCGGTATGCCCAGTTTACCGGCAATTTTAGCACAGTAGGTCTGCTGCCTGAATTCACCGTGGACAGGGATTAAGTAATCGGGCTTGAGCAGGTTCAGCATCAGCTTTATCTCTTCTTCACTGCCGTGGCCCGACACATGAACACCCGACACCGGCCCGTAAACCACTTCCGCCTCCAGCTGAAAGAGGTTGTTAATTGTTTTTGCCACCAGTTTCTCGTTGCCCGGAATCGGATTGGCGGCAATGATCACCGTATCACCGGGGAACACCTCGACCTGGCGGTGCTCGGACTGCGAAATCCTGGTCAGGGCAGACATGGGTTCACCCTGGCTTCCGGTGGTAATCAACACCAGCTTCTCCGGAGGGACCCGTTTGATATGATCCAAATCGATCAGCACATTGTCAGGTATCTGCAGGTAGCCCAGCTCACTCGAAATATCGACCGAATCAACGACACTGCGGCCTACCACACAGACCTTCCGATCGTAGCGCACCGCAGCGTCGACTACCTGCTGAATACGATGTATGTTTGAAGCAAAGGTCGCCAGGAGGATGCGGCTGCGGGACAGCCGAAATATTTCGTTGATGCTTTCCCCAACCTTTTTTTCAGACAGGGTATACCCCGGACGATCAGCGTTAGTGCAGTCAAGCAGGGCGGCCACGACTCCTTTGCGGCCCAGTTCGGCAAGTTTTAAATAGTCGGTAATCGCTCCGTCAACCGGAGTCTGATCAAATTTAAAGTCACTGGTATAAACAACCGTGCCGGCCGGGGTTTCCACAGCTACGCCAACGGAATCAGGGATGCTGTGGTTGGTGCGGAAAAACTCCAGTCTAAAATTCTCCGACAGTTCAAGCTTCTGCTCAGGCCTGATTTCTTTCATCTTAATTTTCCTGTTCGGGTGTTCCCTCAGCTTTGCTTTAAGCATGCCCAGGGTTAACCTGGTGCCGTACACCGGAGCATTTAATTCACCGTCCAGGTAGGGCATGGCCCCGATATGATCCTCGTGGCCGTGCGTTAATATAACACCAAGAATTTCCAGCTTCTGTTCATGGATATAGGAAATGTCGGGAATGACTATATCCACACCAAGCATTGCTTCATCTGGAAATTTAAGCCCGGCATCCATAATGATGCCCTGCCGGCCGTACTGCAATAAAAACATATTTTTCCCTATTTCGCCGACCCCGCCCAGCGGAATCAGCTGTACAGTTTTATTTTTCTTATTGTTCTTTGCCAAAACAAACCTCCAAATTATTATCTTCATTTACGGTAAAAAGACTGTATTGCCCCAGACAAAATCTGCCTGGTTTCATCAGTCGAAGTGCAGCATACTCAATATTAACGCCTGCTGTTATCTGCCCGTGTGGCCAAAGCCTCCGCTGTTCCTGATGGAGGACGGCAGTTCTGTATAAAGTTCCAGCACCGCCTTCACGACAGGGCAGAGAACCGCCTGGGCAATGCGGTCACCGCGCTTTATCTCGAAGGGCTGGTCGCCAAGATTAATCACTATTACCTTTATTTCGCCGCGGTAATCCGAATCAATCGTCCCGGGGCTGTTTAAAATACCGATACCTTCTTTTGCGGCCAGTCCGCTTCTCGGTCTGATCTGCAGTTCATAGCCGTCCGGCACCGCAACCATAATCCCGGTTGGCACAAGGGCTGTTTTGCCCGGTTGAACAGTAATCAAGCTTTCAACCGCCGCATAGATATCCATCCCGGAAGAACCGTAAGTCATATAATGGGGCAAAGGAACATCCCGGGCATGGTCTGCCTGTTTTATCGGCAGGCTGACAGTATGCTGGAACAATTGTCGATCTCTCCTCAATAAAAAACCCCAGCCGCGGGGTTTTTATACCGTGCAACTATAAACTTTGTTAGCCTCTTGATTTTGGACTCGATCCGCCGCCGGGCTTGCCTCCCGGCTTGCCTTTAGACTTGCCCCTGTCAAAACCTCCGGACCTTGGTTTGCCTCCATCTTCGCGGCCCGGCGGTTTTTTCATGAGGGCTTTACGTGACAAGTTGATCCTTCCTTTTTCATCTATATCGAGCACCTTGACATCGACCTCGTCACCAAGGTTAACCACGTCTTCTGTTTTATCGACATGATGGTGATCGAGATGCGAAATATGCAGGAGCCCCTCTTTGCCCGGAAGGACTTCCACAAAAGCGCCATAGCGCTCCACCCTGGTAACTTTGCCGGTATAAACTTCACCAGGCTCCACTTCCCTGACCAGGGTCTCGATCATCTCTTTCGCTTTATTGCCGGCCTCCGGATCGACTGCGGCGATGAAAACCCTGCCGTCCGGCTCAATATCGATATCCACCCCGGTATCGGCAATAATCTTGTTGATCATCTTGCCCCCGGGCCCGATCACATCCCTGATCTTGTCGACCGATATCTGCATCCTGAGCATCCGCGGAGCATTGGGTGAGAGTTCGGGGCGCGGCTCACTGATTGTTTCGTTCATAACGCCCAGGATATACCTGTAGCCGTCATCAGCTTGTTTCAAGGCGTCTTCGAGGATTTCTCTCGACAATCCTTTTATCTTGATGTCCATCTGCAGGGCGGTAATCCCTTTATCCGTACCAGCCACTTTGAAATCCATATCACCCAAAAAGTCTTCAATGCCCTGGATATCGGATAGTATTACTACATCGTCTTCCTCCTTGATCAATCCCATGGCAATTCCTGCTGCCGGCCTTTTAAGAGGGATCCCGGTATCCATCATCGCCAGGGAACCGGCGCATACGCTGGCCATTGAGGTGGAACCGTTTGATTCAAGCACTTCGGAAACCAGCCTGATCGTATAGGGAAATTCATCTTCGGTGGGCACCAGCGGTTCCATGGCCCTTTCAGCCAGGGCACCGTGGCCGATCTCCCGCCGGCCCGGCCCCCGCATGAATCCCGCTTCGCCGACACTGTACGGCGGGAAGTTATAATGATGAATAAAGCGTTTTGACTCTTCTATGCCCAGGCCGTCGAGCATCTGCACGTCCCGCAGGGCTGAAAGGGTGCAGATATTAAGCACCTGTGTTTGTCCCCTGGTAAAGATGGCCGAACCGTGGGTGCTGGGTAAGGTCGATATTTCACAAGTAATCGGGCGTATTTCCGAAGGTTTGCGTCCGTCGGCCCTCAGGCTGTCATGCGCGACCATCTTGCGCAGAGTGTCTTTCAGGACAGATTCGAATACCTTGACCAGTTCTGCTTCATTGTCCGGATCATCTTCATGGTACTGCTCTATCAGTTCTTCTTTTACCGCGGCAAGCCTGTCTTCGCGCTCCTGCTTGTCGGAAATTTTCAAGGCCTTGGAAATACCCTCTCTGACGAAAGCTTCCACTTTTTCATGAAGTTCCTGCGGCGGTTCTTCAACCGGCACCGCCATCTTTTCAACCCCGACCTCGGCAATCATTTCCTCTTCCTTGGCCACAATTTCTTTTATGGCTTCATGCCCTGCTTCGATGCACTGCAGTACTTCTGCCTTGGAGATTTCATTGGATCCCGCTTCCACCATCATAACCGCATCTTTTGTCCCGGCCAACATCAGGTGCAGGTCGCTCCTTTGAATCTGGTCCTGATCGGGATTAACAACGGGTTCACCGTCGATCAACCCGACTATGACGGCGGCAACCGGTCCGTCAAAAGGAATTTTTGAGATGGACAAAGCGGCCGAAGCTCCGATAATTGAAAGCGGTTCCGGCGGGCAATCCTGATCCATGGAAAGAACAGTGGTGACAATATGCACCGAGTTGCGAAAACCTTTCGGAAAAAGAGGCCGTACCGAACGATCGGTTAAGCGGCAGCCCAGGATAGCCCTTTCTGTCGGGCGCCCCTCCCTTTTGATAAAACCGCCCGGTATCCTGCCCACGGCATAAAGCCGCTCTTCATAATCGACGGTTAACGGGAAAAAGTCAATTCCTTCACGAGGTTCATCAGAAACGGTAGCCGTTACAAGGACAACGGTGTCGCCGTAACGCATCAACACAGCACCACTGGCCTGCTTGGCCAGCCTACCGGTTTCCATTGTCAGCTTTCTACCCTGCAGGTCCATGGTAGATGTGTACATTATTTATAACTCCTCTCAACTGCTCTTGGTTTACCAACTGTAAACACGGGGGCGCACCCCCGTGTTTTATCGGCTATTTTCTTAACCCCAGCTTATTGACAACGGCCTGGTACCGTTCAGGAGACCTTTTGCGCAGATAATTTAAAAGGCCTCTTCTTCTTCCGACCATTTTTAATAAACCGCGCTGTGAGTGGTAATCCTGCTTGTGAGCTTTTAAATGCTCGGTAAGGTACTTGATTCGCTCAGTCAGCAGGGCAATCTGCACTTCCGGTGAACCGGTGTCACCTTCATGCATCTTGAACTGCTCTATAATTTCCTGCTTACGCTCTTGGTCCAACTTATAATCCTCCCTTTTGTTAAATCGCCGCCGGCCAAGTAAAGCGTCGGGAAGTCACCAAACCCGGCTGACGGTTCAATCCGTTAAGATCTTAGCATAGAACAACCTGCTTGTAAAGATTGAATTTTTCCGGTTTTTCCCTGCCAATAATTATCAATTAACTCCCTGCTTTTTCCTATATCCCGCCCAATTTGTTCTTTGAGCTGGGAAGATGAGGAAAAAGTTTTGGTGTCGCGCAGTTTTTCCAGGAAGCATACCCTGATTTCACGGTTGTAAAGCGATCCGCTAAAGTCAAGGATGTGGGTTTCCACCACAGGATCATAATGTGAAAAAGTGGGGCGGGCCCCTACGTTGGTTACTCCATAATAAGGACCGCCTTTCAGGTTGCCTATCGCAGTTAGGTAAACTCCCTTTCCAGGCCACAGCAGGCGCGGGCCGGCAGCTATATTGGCCGTAGGATAGACCATTTTCCTGCCTATGCCGTAACCTCTTACCACCTTACCCTGCCTGAAAAAATAATAATTAAGCAGTTCCGCCGCTTCGCCAACCGCTCCGGAAAGGAGAAGCGACCTGATCTTCGAACTGCTGACCACCTTTTCATCAAACTTAAACATCGGGATTACTTCCACCGCGAAGCCCAGTTCATTACTCCAGTAGCGCATAGTTTCGGCGCTTCCGGCTCCCTGCTGACCGAATGAATAGTCGGCCCCGATAAAAACCGCCCTGGTTCCAAGTTGGGCCAGCAAAATCCGGCGGATAAACTGTTCCGGCGATAGACTGGCCATATCCCCGGTAAAGGACTCGACGATGAAATAATCCAGATGCAAACCGGCCATAATTTCGGCACGATCGGCAATATCGGTCAAAAGGGGAAGAGGCATATCGGGCCGCAGGGCCACAGCCGGGTGCGGATCAAAGACCAGGGCAGCACTTGCCCCTCCTTCCCGGCGGGCATTCTGGACTGCGGATTTGATAATGGCCTGGTGTCCCCTGTGCACTCCATCAAAATTACCCAGGGCCAGGTAAAGCGGGCTTGCCCCTGCCGGCAGCCGATCAATGCCGTTTATAACTTCCATATCATAGTCACCTTTCCATTGCCATGACTGATAAACCGGTTTTATTATCACATAATAGCTCAGCGCTTTATCAACAGTAAGGCCTTGGCTCAAATACTGCCTTTTAATTAAACCTTAAAAGAGGTTTTTTGCAATACCCGGCCCACCTATTTTCGTTGCAGTCCACTTGATCGGCCTGCCCCAAGGGTTCCGCTATTAGGGCCGTGGCCTTAGCGGTGAAGAAAAACTTCGCCGGTTACAAGCACACTGATTTAAATCTTCGGTCTGCTTCTGAGACAACAACCTTGCAGCATCTCCTATAGATAGAGAATTGTTGTAATAATAGCCAAAATACGCTCTTAGCACGTTGACAGGTCACTAGTCCGCCAGGTATTTTTTTGTTTTTAGCTTTAGCCCTTCTTCCGAGCAAAGCAGGGAAACGATCGCTTTGAAATCACCCTCAGTGCTGTAAACCCTGATCGGATGATCTGTATCGGGCAAATCGCCCGCTTCAGTCCGGTTAAGGGCGGCAGTCTGCCCGTTTTTAAGGGCTTTAATTCGAGCCTCGTTTAGTTCAATTCTGGGAAGATGGCCCAGTGCCGTATCCATAGGCAAAACCATTTCCTCCTGCCTGTTTTGTTCCGCCAGAGCATTTGCTTCTTCAACGGTATATGATTTGTCAAGCGTAAAAGGCCCCACGGCAAGCCTGACCAGCGAGGAAAGATGGGCACCGCTTCCTATTTCTTTGCCTATATCTGCAGCCAAAGTGCGTATATAGGTGCCCTTGGAGCACTTAACTTCAATGACCAGGTGGGGGGCACGTTCAGGAGTATACTGCAAAACAGCGATGCTGTAAACTTCAACCCGCCGTAAACGGCGCGGAACATCTTTACCGCTTCGGGTCCAGTGGTACAGCGGTTTCCCCCGGTATTTTACGGCAGAGTACACCGGGGGCCGCTGCTCAATAGACCCGGTAAATTTTTCTACAATCTGTTCCACCCGGCTTTGCTCCAGCTGCGGTACCTCTGTTCGTTCCACGACGGCACCATCTGCATCTTCAGTATCGGTGGCAATCCCCAGGGTCACTTCAGCCCGGTAGACCTTGGGAAGTTCGATGATATATTCAACCAGGCGTGCGGCCCTGCCCAGGCACACCGGTAAAAGCCCGGTAGCCATCGGATCAAGGGTACCGCTGTGTCCCGCCTTAACCCCGGGGAAAAAACTCCTCACTGCCTTAACCACCCGGTGAGATGTCTCGCCCTTGATTTTATTCATAATAACAATTCCGTTCAATATGGCAACCCTCCGGGTCGGTTACTGCTTCAGCATGGCATAAGCCTCGTGCAGCACTTTTTCCTTTACCGATTCATAATTTCCGTAGAGGCGGCAGCCGGCGGCCCGGGCATGGCCTCCACCGTTCAGCTTCCCGGCCAGGGCACTGACATCAAGATTTTTTGATCTAAATCCAACCTTTACCTCGTTTTTACCTTCCACGTAAAAAAGAATGCCCAGTTCAATTCCCTCAATATTACGGGTGTAGTTTACGATACCTTCAAGATCGTCCTTTTTTGCCCCGCTGCGCTCCCTTATATCCCTGCTTAATGTCATCAGGGCAATGCCGTTTAGCAGATCCAACTCCAGGCTGGACAAAGCTTCTTTGAGAAGAATATAAAATGAAAGCGGATGTTCGTCAAAAATTTTTTGGGAAAGATTACCCGTGTTGAGGCTATATTCAAGCAGTGACGCCACCACCCGGTGGGTGCCGGGCATGGTATTGTCGAACTTGAAAGATCCTGTATCGGTGGCAATTGCCACATAAAGTGATTCCGCGATGCTTTTGTTAAGTGTTATCCCGCTATCCTGTAAAATATGATAGACGATTTCCCCGGTAGCGGCAGCACCGGGATCAACCAGGTTGAGGGTCCCGAAGCAGTGGTTGGTTATGTGGTGATCGATGTTAATAATCCGCCTGCTCTTCATTATTGCTTCCCTCAATGAACCCAACCGCTCGGGATCACTGCTGTCGAGCACAACGGCTGTTGTATCAGCACTTTCTGCCGGCTCCTCGTGAGAAACGTCTTCCGCTCCATGCAAAAACTTGTACCTGTACGGAATATAATCCGGTGTGTACATCCTAACCTCTTTGCCGGCCTTTCGTAAAGCTTCACCCATAGCCAGAAGCGAACCAATGCTGTCACCGTCCGGGAGCATGTGCGAAACCAGGTTAAATCTTTTTTCATTTTTTAAGACCTCAACTATTTTCTCCCGATCCGTCATCATTGCCGCCTTCTTCTTTCAGGGATTTGATTACACTCTCAATATGCGCCCCGTACTCAATAGAGTCATCAAGGTAAAAAATAATTTCCGGAGTATAACGCAGTCTGATCCTCCGGCCTATTTCACTGCGGACAAACCCGGTCGCCCTGACCAGGGTCTGCAGGGTTTCTTCTTTTTCGGCTTCACTGCCGTACACGCTCACATAAACCCAGGCATAGCGCAGATCCTTTGAAACCTGGACATCTGTAACACTGGTAATCCCCGGCAGGCGGGGATCCTTCATTTCCAAGTTGATGATCCGGCTGATATCTTTTTTTATCTGTTCGGCAACCCGCCGTACCCTGTTTTCCGACATGAAAAAACCTCCCGCTGTAAACAATAAACGGCAAAAATTTGTAACTACTCAGGCCCAACCCGCTATGCCATAGGGGACGGTTCCATCGTTTTCCCTTCGGCCTTCGCTGCGCTCAGGAACGCTCGAACCGTCCCCATGGCACAGCTTTTCATTCAACAAGGACAATAGGCTGAGTAG
>PUNU01000005.1 GCA_003551865.1 Syntrophomonadaceae bacterium | reverse complement strand
TAGACTACGTGGTCCAGGACGGCAAGGTTGTTATAGTGGACGAATTTACCGGCCGGTTAATGCCCGGCCGCCGCTATTCCGACGGCCTGCACCAGGCCATAGAAGCCAAGGAAGGAGTGGAAGTGCAGGCGGCAACCCGCACCGTGGCTTCGATCACCTTCCAAAACTTTTTCCGGATGTACGATAAAATTGCCGGGATGACCGGGACCGCCGCGACCGAGGAAGATGAATTCCGCAGCATATACGGCATGGATGTGGTGATAATCCCGACAAACAAGCCCTTGATCCGCGACGAACGGTCGGATTTGATTTATAAAACAGAGCAGGCTAAATTCAACGCAGCTGCGGAAGAAATTAAGGAACGGCAGCAGAGAGGACAACCGGTGCTGGTGGGAACCATATCGGTAGAAAAGTCGGAAATGCTGAGCAAGATGCTAAAAAGACAGGGCATCCCCCACGAGATCCTGAACGCAGTCAACCATGCCCGCGAAGCGTATATCATTGCCCAGGCCGGCCGCAAAGGAGCCGTAACCATATCGACAAACATGGCGGGCCGCGGGACCGACATCATTTTGGGCGGTAACCCTGAATACCTGGTTAAGGAGCAGTTAATCAACGAGTTTGGTGCGGATAAGCCTGAACTGGACGAAGAAGGAAAGGAACGTTGGGAAAAGCGCCGTGCCGAACTGATGGAAAAAGCAATTGAAGAGACCGAAAAACAGCGGGAAGATGTGGTCGCTTTTGGCGGATTGCATGTTTTGGGAACTGAACGCCATGAAAGCCGCCGCATTGACAACCAGCTGCGCGGCCGGGCGGGACGCCAGGGCGATCCCGGATCCTCGCAATTTTTTGTCTCCCTGGAAGATGACCTGATGAGGCTGTTTGGCGGGGAGAATATTGCTTCAATGATGGATCGTTTTGGTCTGGAGGAAGATGTTCCGATCGACCATTCCCTGGTCGGCAGGGGCATTGAGAATGCCCAGAAAAAAGTGGAATCCCGCAACTTTGAAATCCGCCGCAACCTGCTTGAATACGACGACGTTCTAAATCAGCAGCGGGAAGTAATTTATAGTCAGCGGCGCCGGGTTTTGGAAGGCGAGAACATGAAAGAGCCGATCCTGGACATGATCGATGAAGTCGTGGATCGGCTGGTCAGAGAGCATACAGTGGAGCAGGGATTTCTAGACGATGAAAACGCCCGTGCTCTTATCGGTCGGGCGGAAACGATCTTTGTCCGTCCGGGATCTGTCGATCTGAACAGCCTGGTCGACAGGGAAACCGATGAAGTCAAAGCCATACTTCTTGAAGAAGCGCATGCTTTTTATGAAGACCGTGAACGGGAACTTAAGCCGGAAATAATGCGCGAACTTGAGCGGGTTATCCTTCTGCGCACCGTGGACCGGCACTGGATGCATTTTATCGATGTTATGCATGAACTGCGCCGTGAAATTCATACTCAGGCCCTGGGTCAGAGAAATCCCCTGGTGGAGTACAAGCGGCAAAGTTTCGACATGTTCGAGGACATGATTCAGCAGATCCAGTCCGACGTAGTAAGGGCGGTATACCAGGTGCAGGTAACTGCAGCGCCCCGGAGGGAAGCCGTTGCCGGTGAAGCCACCGGCCGGAGGCCCCAGGTTGCCGCCGTCGGAGGCGGCAGGGCCCCGGCTGCCGGTGCAGAAACCAGCCAACCTCGACAAAAAACCGGGCAGGCGACCGCAAAGCGGGAGCCGGTTTCCGTGGAAAAAGTGGGACGCAACTCTCCCTGCCCCTGCGGCAGCGGCAAAAAGTACAAAAAATGTTGCGGAGCTTAAAGGAAAGCGAGTGATCAAAAATGCTGAAAGAATACCGCGAGGAACTGTCTCTTCAGCAAAAGAGGTTTGATGAAATGAGGGCTTCTCTTTGAATATGATGCCAAGCTGAAGGAGCTAAAGGAAACGGAAGCGAAAGCCTCCGACCCGTCGCTGTGGGAGGACGGCAGCCGCGCCCGGAAGCACCTGAAAAAGCAGGGGCGGCTGCGCGAGCAGGTTCGTCCCCTGCAGGAGCTGGAAGGCCTGCTCGAAGAAGCCTCAATATACCTGGAAATGGCCGGTGAAGAAGAGCTCAACGAAGATGAAGCAATCAGTGAAGCCAGGCCGATCCTGGAAAAGATTAAGCAGCGGCTGGATCAGATGGAGCTGGAAATCCTGTTCAGCGGCAGTTACGATTTTTGTGATGCCATCATCTCGCTTCATCCGGGGGCCGGAGGCCTTGAATCGCAGGATTGGGCCGAAATGCTGCTGCGCATGTATACCCGCTGGTGCGAGCAGAAAGGTTACCAAATCGAACTGGTGGATTTGCTTTCCGACGACGAGGCCGGGATAAAAAGTGCCACATTCATAGTGCGCGGCCATGCCGCTTATGGTTACATGCAGGCGGAAAAGGGAGTGCACCGCCTGATCCGCATATCACCGTTCGACACCTCGAAGAGACGCCATACTTCTTTTGCCTCTGTAGACGTGATCCCGGAGGTGGAGGAGGAAGAGTACGAGATCAACCCCGACGACCTGCGTATCGACACTTTCCGCTCGAGCGGGGCCGGGGGCCAGCATGTCAACAAAACTGACTCAGCGGTCCGGATCACCCATATTCCAACCGGGACCATTGTCACCTGCCAGAACGACCGTTCACAGCACAGCAACCGCCAGCAGGCCATGCGTGTTCTACAGGCAAAACTGGCCGAACAGGCCCGGCGGGAACAGGCGGAACAAATCAACGCCGAAAGAGGAAAGCAGAAAGAAATAGCCTGGGGAAGCCAGATCCGCACCTATACCTTTCACCCCTTTACCCTGGTTAAAGATCACCGGACCGGAGTGGAAGTGGGCCAGGTGGAAGCGGTAATGGACGGTTGGCTTGATCCGTTTATCGAAGCTTTCCTGCGTTGGAAAGCCCGCGGCAGTGTCCCCTTGAAAAAATAGGAGAAAAAAATGCGATTATCCAGGCCCAGGATAGGCAAGTCCGAGATCAAGAGTTTTATTTTTGAAGTGCTCGGAATTTTGGCCGGAGCGGTTATTCTTTCAGCCGGTATGAATATGTTTATGGTGCCCAACATGCTTGCCCCGGGCGGCGTAAGCGGGCTGGGCGTGGTTTTTTTCCATCTTTTTGGAATGCCGGTCGGTTTAACCATCTTGCTGTTAAATGTCCCCCTGTTTATAGCCGGCTTCATAGTTTTGGGGCCGCGGGTGGTGGTGCACAGCTTGATCGGCACCCTGCTTTTTTCTCTGTCCGTAGAATTAACCGCTCCTTTTTTGCCTCCGGCTACCGACGACCTGCTTCTGGCCGCGGTATACGGAGGCGTTGTTATGGGCGTAGGGGTTGGCCTGGTATTTCGCTTTCGCGGCTCTACCGGGGGGACCGCTCTGCTTTCTTTGATCCTGGCCCGGACTGCCGGTATCAGTCCCGGGCAGGCCCTCCTGGGGGGAGATCTGGCAGTTTTAGCCCTGGCAATATTTGTATTTGGCAGTGAACCGGCCATGTACGCAGCCCTTTCTCTGTTTGTCAGCAGCAGGGTTATCGATACCATACTGGAGGGCCTGGGTCTGGCCAAATCGGCAATTATTATTACAGGCTTTGGTCGGGAAGTCAATGAAAGGCTGCTTTACGAGCTGGGCCGGGGAGTAACCTGGCTGGAAGGCTACGGCGGTTATACCGGAGAAAAACGGGAAGTCTTGTTGTGCGTGTTTACCCGCCAGCAAACGGCAAGGTTAAAGGCGATTATCCACGAGGTGGATCCCGAAGCATTTTTGATAATCGGCAATGCCACCGAAGTGCACGGCGAAGGATTTAAGAAAATGCAGCAAAGTTAGGGTTTGATCCGGAAACCTCCGAAAAAACACCCCATTGCGTGCGGCATGGACTCCGCGATTTAAGTTAAGGATTTGCAAAATGTCTAATAATGATTTAATATATTTTGCAGGAACAGGTAAATTATTGTCGAAATATACAGTACCTGTATTATTATCAAGAATGTGCGGGAAAGGTCGGACTGGATGGTTGAAGCAAAAAATTTATTCATGCGTTATGAAAAAGGGTGGCAGTATGCCCTTGAAGATATAAGCTTTTTTATTGAGCGGGGTGAATTTGTTTTTTTTGTCGGCTCGAGCGGCGCCGGGAAGTCGACAATGCTGAAACTGATTATAAGGGAACTAAAACCTGCGGAAGGAAAGCTTAAGGTTTTCGGGCGGGATGTGGCCCGCCTGCCGCGCCACAGGCTTCCATATCTGCGGCGCAATATCGGGGTAGTGTTCCAGGACTTTAGGTTAATGGAAGAGCGGACGGCATATGACAACGTCGCTTTTGCCATGATGGTTATCGGGGCCTCGAGAAAAGAGATCAGGCGCAGGGTTCCTCATGTCCTCGGGCTGGTTGGACTGCAGGACAAAGCGAGGTCCAGGGTGCTGGATCTTTCCGGCGGGGAGCAGCAGCGAGTCGGCCTTGCCCGTGCCATAGCGAACCGGCCGGCAATGATAATAGCTGACGAACCGACCGGCAACCTGGACCCGGGGACGTCGCTGGACATTATGAACTTGCTTCGCAGTATCAACCTGCGCGGTACCACGGTCCTGGTGGGCACCCACGACAGGGATATCGTGGATCGCTTTAAAAAGAGGGTTTTATACCTCGATAACGGCAAACTGGTAGGCGATGAGCAAAAGGGGATTTACGCTCATGTCCATTAGCGGTTTGATCTATATTATTGGTGAAACATTAAAAGGCCTTTACCGCAACCGCTGGATGTGCATAACCTCGACCGGAGTAGTTGTTGTGACTCTTCTTATGCTGGGCCTTTTTATGCTGATCAACCTTAACGTTACTCATATTACCGATGAGGTAAAAGAACAGGTTGAAATTGTTGCTTACCTGGATGAAGGAGCCGATCGGGCTACAACAGAGGAACTGCGCCGGAAACTGGAGCATCATCCCGAGGTGGATCAAGTCCGTTATGTTTCCAGTGAAGATCATATGAGCCGGCTGCAGAGCCAGTTGGGGGGGATGCTTGAAGGTTACGATATTGCCGCGGAGAACCCACTGCTCGCTTCATATGAGGTAAGAACAGTTGTTCCCGAAGCGGTTGTTCCCCTGGCAGAAGAAATTGAAACCTACGCCGGTGTTTCTACAGTTTTTTATGGCCAGGGGTATGTAGAAGAATTATTTGCTGTTACCGGGATCATTCAGCTGGTGGGACTGGCTTTAATGATTGGGCTTTCAATCACTGCCGTTTTCTTGATTTCGCATACGATAAAGCTAACTGTAATGATGCGCAAAAAAGAAATAGAGATCATGAAATATGTAGGAGCCACCAACTGGTTTATACGCTGGCCTTTTCTTCTCGAAGGCCTGTTGATGGGATTTATCGGGGCAGCAATACCACTGGCCGTTCTTTATTATATTTACCATCAGGCCGTGGACTGGCTGGTGGTCAGCAACCTAATGTTTTTAAGCTTGCTGCCCTTGGATTATGTAATTTTTGAACTGGGCAAATATTTGATTCCCCTGGGCACCGGCCTGGGCATCCTGGGCAGTACTTTTTCCATGGGCCGGTTTTTGCGAGTATAAATAGAGAGATAGTTTAATAACTGTTTAATTATCAGGGAGGAAAAGCATCCATGGCAGCCGGGAAAAATAGGTGGATAATAATACTGCTCCTGTCTGTTTTTATTGCTGCTTCCGTATTTATTCCCACATATGCAAGCATTGAAGGCGAGATCGAAGAAAGGCAGCAGGAGCTGGAAGATATTGAAAAAAGGCGGCGGGATGAAGAAAGCGCCCTTGAACAGCGGTTAAACCGGGAAGCTGCCCTGAAAGAAGAGTTAGAAGCACTTGAAAGCCGCATTAATGAACTTCGCGCAGAACTGGACCAGCTGGCCGGAGAAATAAAAGAAGTTGAACGTGAGATTAGCCGCACCGAAGCGGAGTTGGCCGAAGCTGAAGAAGAGCTGAGCCGGCAGGAAGAGCTGCTTAATTTGCGGTTAAGGGCCATCCAACAGTACGGGATGGTGCCATATATAGAAGTGCTTTTTGAAGCGAAAAGTTTTTCCGACTTTCTAACCCGCCTGCATAATCTGAGCATTATTGCTTCAAACGATATGCGTTTAATCGAAGAAATCCAGGCGGAAAGAGATTTAATCCAGGCCAAAAAAGACGAACTGGATGAAAAAAAGCGTCACCTGGAGAATATGCGCAGCCAGGTTGCAGCCAATGAAGCGGAAATGGAGCAGGCTGCAGCTGAGAGGGAAATAATCCTTGAAGGACTCCAGGTCGAGATTGCCCGCAATATGGAAGCGATCGGCAACCTGGAGCAGGAAGCAGAGGAACTTGAGTCTTTAATTCGCCAGTTGATTGCTGAAGCACAAAGTCAGTTTAGCGGTGTAGAAGGTGACCTGTTCTGGCCGATTGAGCCCCCGACCAGGATCACTTCCGGTTATGGCTGGCGCAGGGATCCGTTTACCGGTGCCCGGGCATGGCACGGCGGAGTCGATATAGCCCCTTACCATGGAGCAGCCAACTATATTTTGGCCGCCGCGGATGGCCAGGTTGTTTTTTCAGGTTGGAACGGCGGATATGGCAACTGTATCATGATCGACCACGGCAGCGGGACACTAACCCTTTATGCCCACATGAGCAGTTTGCTGGTTCAAAAAGGGGATGTTGTCACCGCAGGCCAGCGCATCGCTCGGGCCGGCACTACCGGTTACAGTACCGGTGTCCACCTTCACTTTGAAGTAAGGGAGTATGAAAGAGATCCCGTTCGCCGATATCCGAGCGGGGCAGCCGATCACCGCTATAACCCGATGGATTATTTCTAGTTGCTGAGCAGATCTAAATGAGTTAATTCCATGTCTCAATGATCAGCCATCCCGGCGAAAAAACGAAGCGGGATGGCTGAAATTTTGCCGGGATAGCGGGGATACAGGTAAACGGATTTTTGTGTTATTATAGTTTAAGCATCCAGTGGATTGGCCCTGGATGATTATACTGTTAACACTAAAGATAGTAAGAGCGCCGGCTTGCAACAACTGCGAATTAAAAACAGAACAAACTTAATTGACAGGGCACTGGTTGCAGGGGCAAAAAAAATCTTGTGCCCGGCGGACAGGAGTTGGATGAATTGACACAAAAGGTTCAGTTTGATGGTCGTAAAATTGCTTTGTGGCTGTTAATTTTCCTGGCGCTGCTAATTGGGACCAATGTGGCAAATTATCTTATTTTTGGCGGCCGGGAAGAACCTGCCGCTTTGGAGGAAGAAGAAAAAACCGTAATCAGATATGAGCCCGGAAAAGAAACGGTTGAATCCGAATTGGCAATAATATGGGAAGCAATAGATACGATTGAAGATAATTATTTCCATGAGGTGGAAATTGAAAAGCTGGTCGAAGGAGCTGTCAGGGGGGTTATCGACAGTGTTGACGATCCCCAGGTCCGCTTTTATGACCCTGTAGAGCTGGACGAATTTTTAACCGACACCCGCGGTTCTTACGGAGGTATCGGCGTGCGAATTATTGAATCCAACCGGCACATAGTAGTTTTTGAAGTTTTTCCTAAAACTCCTGCGGAAAGGAGCGGGCTCAGTCCGGGAGATCGCATTATCGAAGCCGGGGGCAGTGCACTTACCGGAGAAGGCCTGGAACGTGCTGTTGAACTGCTCAGGGGGCCTCCCGACACTGCTGTCGATATAAAGATCAAAAGGCCGGGCGCTGATGAACCGCTTGAACTTGTGGTAGAGCGGGAAGAAATAAAAGTGCAAACTGTTTTCACCGAAATGCTGGATAGAGGCCTGGGCTATATTAAAATCAGCAATTTTGACAGCAGAACAGCTGCTGAATTTCTCGATAAATTTGCATTAATGGAGCAGGAGGGTTTGGGTAAAGGTTTGATTCTTGATCTGCGCAATAACCCCGGCGGCCTGGTGGAACAGGCCGTGAAAGTGGCTGAGCAGCTTGTTCCGGAGGGTGAAATAGTAAAGCTGGTCGGAAGAGACGAAGAGGTTCAGCAGGTTTATTATTCCAATGCCTCCCCCAAGCACTATCCGATCGTAGTTTTGATTAATGAGGAATCGGCCAGTTCGGCTGAACTTTTAGCCGGCGCTCTCCAGGACCGGGGTGCGGCTTTACTGGTTGGCCAGAAAACTTTTGGCAAAGCTTCGGTCCAGCAGTTGGAGCGCTTGTCCGGTGGCAATGCCATTTTGCTGACGGTGGCCAACTACTACACTCCAGCGGGCATTAACATAGACGAGCACGGTATAAAACCTGATTTTAAGGTCGAAATGCCGGACGCACTGCGGTATTACCGCTATTTCCATCCCGGCACCCTGGAGCAAGGTGATTACGGACCGGATGTGGAAATGCTGCAGCAAATGCTGGAACAAATAGGATACCGGATTGAGGTTACCGGATATTTTGATTCACAGACTTCCAGGGTTCTGGCCGATTTTCAAACTGACAGTGGTCTGGAGCGCAGTGGAAATTTTGATGACCTTACCTGGGTTGAACTGCGCGAAGCTCTCGACGTGGCATCGCACGATAAGGATGAGCAGTTGAATTATGCTCTCGAGTTAATTGAAAAACCGAACCTGTGGAATATTATCGGGGGTAACGACTAAAGCAATGGAGCTTTTTTTTGAAGTAAGCCAGGTTTTTTTTGCAACTTTCATGATGGCTTTTATAATGCCCATATTTTGGATAGTGCTTTTTATCTGCTTCATGCAGTACAGGCGCCAGGCCGCTAATGAAACAAAGCTCTTCGGGTATCCCATCAACAAATTGAGCGGGCAGATGCTTTATTCTATTGTCCTGGGTGCACTGGGCGGGTTCTTTGCCGGCGCCGTTTTCATCTTCCTGGGGCTCTCCCTGGAGCAGATCGGTCTATATTTCATCTGGCCTGTTGCAATTCTTTTACTGCTGATTAATCCCCGCTACCTTTGTTTTTCTTACGCAGGTGGAATTGTCGGCGTCTTAGTGCTGGTTGCCCGCCACCTGGCTGTGCCCCTTTTTCCGGGGCTTGCGGATAATGCTGTTGTCGAATCGCTGCTGCGGGTTCATATCCCGGCCGTGCTGGTGCTGATAGGGTTACTCCATCTAATTGAAGCACTGCTTATCTATATCGGCGGGCACTGGGGAAGCAGTCCTATTTATTTAAAAGAAAACAAAGGCAAAGTAGTTGGCGCATATATGCTGCAGCGTTTTTGGCCCATTCCCCTGGTGGCAATGCTGGCAACCATGATCCCTGAAGCCGAGATTGTCGGTGTAAGCATGCCTGACTGGTGGCCGATCCTGGAACCGGCTTTTGAACCCGGCCCGGGAAAAAGCCTTCAGTATATGGTTATACCGATCGCTGCCGGTCTCGGCTATGCCGACATAGCTCTTTCTTCCACGCCTCAGGAAAGATCCCGTTTTTCGGCCCGTTACCTGGGCATTTACAGCATCGTTCTGCTCATCGTGGCTATTGGAGCGGAATTTATGCCTTACCTGGTTCTACCCGGGGTCATCTTTGCTCCCCTGGGCCATGAACTGCTTATTCTTTACGGTAAAAAAGTGGAATACAGCCGCCAACCACGCCATCTCAAGGGGTCCGGAGGGGTGAAGTTGATGTCGGTATTGCCCAAAACAGACGCCGAGGAAGCCGGTTTGGCGGCCGAGGACATTATTTTAAAGGTAAACGGCGAGGCGGTTAAAAAAACCGGGGAACTGGCAAAAAAAATAGATGAGAGCTATTTCATGGTTCACCTGGAAGGCATGCGTCATGAAAAACCATTCTCGGTGGTCCTGAAAAAAAGTGCAGTGGAAAAGATATCGATGCGAACTCCATTTCAGCTTGGGGTGAGATCGTATTCGTCTTATTCCTCTCTTCCCCGCTGTGTTGAACTGGGCTTTATCCCGGTGCCCGAACCGGATTCCCCGGTTTACATGGAAATGGCAAAACCGGATCCCCTGGCCGGTCTCAAACGCCTGAAACAAAGAATAACTCGAAACAAACAAGCGTGACAGAAGCTTAAAGATCCTCCCAAGGTGGTGTAGCTTTTGCCGGCAGCAGCTGCGGCGGCCTTTGCCGCTGTTTTCGTGGCTGAACTTGGTGACAAGACTCAGATGCTATCGCCGGCTAAGGCTGCCCGTTACCCTGCCCTCTGGCGACCAGGATTATTTTGCAATCGCAATTAACCTTATTCTTATGATATAATTATGACCATACGAGGATAATGCAGCAGTTGAAAGACTGTATCTGATAATTATGATGGTCGGTCTTTTTCTGCCGTATGCTCTCTTTTTATTTGGAATTTATAGAAACGGTCCCTGTATTCACTGGGTGTTTAACAGGCCGCTGACGGGAGGTGCATTTTTGTCCGGAAGCAGTGGCTTTAAAATTAGATCAGAGTTCAAACCTTCCGGTGACCAACCGGATGCCATAAAAGCCCTGGTGCAAGGACTGCGCCGGGGCTCCCGTTACCAGACCCTGCTGGGCGTAACCGGATCGGGAAAAACTTATTCCATTGCCAATGTCATTCAGCAGGTCCAGCGGCCGACACTGGTCATGGCTCCGAATAAAATCCTGGCCGCACAGCTTTGCAGTGAATTTAAAGAACTTTTTCCCGACAATGCCGTAGAATACTTTATCAGCTACTACGACTATTACCAGCCGGAAGCCTACCTGCCGCAGAGTGATACCTATATCGAAAAGGACTCATCGATTAACGATGAAATAGACAAGCTCCGTCATTCAGCGACAAGCGCTCTTTTGGAGCGGCGGGATGTTATCATTGTGGCTTCGGTATCCTGTATTTACGGTCTCGGTTCTCCGCATGAATACAGGGAGCAGGTTTTGTCCCTGCGCCGGGGAGCCAGGATGACCCGCGATGAAATTGTTCGCCGCCTGGTTGATATCCACTACCAGAGGAATGAAATTGATTTTCACCGGGGCACCTTCAGGGTCAGGGGCGATGTGCTCGAAATAATCCCGGCCTCATTTTCGGAAGCGGCCCTGCGGGTGGAGCTTTTTGGCGACGAAATTGAGCGCCTGCGGGAAATCGATCTAGTCAGCGGAAAAGTAATCGGTGAGCGTAATCATGCCGCCGTTTTTCCGGCGACCCACTATGTTACCGCTCCGGATCAGCTGCAGCGTGCTGTTGGCGATATTGAGGCGGAACTGCAGGAGCGCCTTGCTTACTTTAGAAGTCAAAACAAACTGCTGGAAGCTCAGCGCCTGGAACAGCGTACTCGATTTGACCTTGAAATGATGCAGGAGATCGGCTTCTGCAGCGGAATCGAAAACTATTCCCGCCACCTTGACGGGCGCCCCCCG
>PUNU01000164.1 GCA_003551865.1 Syntrophomonadaceae bacterium | reverse complement strand
TTTTTAATCGCCAGGTAGATAAATCCCAGGCCCACTATAATAAGAATCAAATGGCCCCAGGTTAAACCGGCAATGCCAGGTTGATACGGCAGCTCCAAGTCTGATCCCTTCTTTCTCTGTATCCAGCGTTTGTTATTATTACCTCAGCGGCCTGATCACATGTATAATTTATGTCCGGAAAAATCTTATGTAACATTTTAACACTTTCTTCCGTTCGTGAAAAGAGTTTCCGTCATTGTTTACCGGAGGCACAATTTTTTAAAAGGGTTAAGTAATGCCCGGAAATCGCCCTGTGAACAGGGTAACCGGGCCGGTCTCTGCTTTCCCCGTGAAAGTCGGATCCCCCGGTAATCAACATGTCTTTTTCGTGGGCCAGGCGTGCATAATACTGCTCCCGGACCTTATCATGTTGGGGATGATAAACTTCTATCCCCTTCAGCCCCAGGGGAATAAGCAGGTCAATTAACTTTTTGCTTTCTGCCGCCGGGTGTGCTATTACCGGCACTGCTGCTACATCCCGTAAAAGACCCATAACCCCGCGCAGAGTGAGGGTATGGCGGGGCACGTATGCCGGGCAATCGGGGTTGAGGTAGAGCGAAAAAGCCTGATCAGTGGTATGGACATATTTCTTTTTTTTCAGCAGACGGGCCAGGTGCATCCGGCTGGGAGCGGCTTGATCGGCTTCCTCAAGCACTTCTTCAAGCCTTATGTCAAAGCCCATTTTGCCAAGTCTGTGCATTATTTTTTCCATGCGAATTAACCTTTCATTCTGCGTCTCGGCCAGCGCCTTTTCAAGCTGTTCCCGGTAGAGCGGGTAATAGCCGAGAATATGCACCTCGAGTTTTTCGTCCAGCACGCTGATTTCCACACCGGGTACAAGCTCGATCCCGCATTTATCCGCTGCTGCCGATGCTTCCGCCAGCCCATCAATCGTATCATGATCAGTTAACCCGGCGGCTCTTAAACCGGCGGCGGCGGCAATTTCCATCACTTCTTGCGGGCTAAAAAGGCCGTCAGAAGCAGTACTGTGCATATGTAGATCAACTTTATCTCTCATATCCTCAGTTCCTCGCACCATCGACACCTGTCACTATTTTTTCTTACCTAATAATATAGGATAAACAGTTAAAAAAACACCCTCCCGGTAAACTTTACCGCAGGGCGTTTAATGCAGGCAGCCTGATAAACAGTACTCGTTTAACGAGGTTCGATAATTAGTTTAATGGCTGTCCTCTCTTCCCCATCAATCTCGATGTCGGTAAAGGCGGGTATGCAGATCAGATCAATACCGCTGGGAGCGACAAACCCCCTGGCAATAGCGACCGCCTTAACCGCCTGATTGAGGGCTCCTGCTCCTATTGTCTGAATTTCTGCTCCCCCTCTTTCCCTTAGCACTCCCGCAAGAGCACCGGCGACAGAATTGGGATTGGATTTTGCTGAGACTTTTAATACTTCCATTGTGGCTTGCCTCCTTTGCGGATTTATCCTTTATTTCTTCATAACAATATAAATTCCTGCCTGAATTATATGAATATTTTATATGGCCTCATCAAAAACCTTAAATATGCTTTCTATCGAAACAGCTTTCCCGCTGCGCTCGTCGACTTCAACAACGACTGCATTAAAAACCGTCCTTCCGTCCGATATTTCCAGTCTGCAAGGCAGTCCGGTGCGAAAACGCTTGATGGGACCTTCTCGGTCCACCCCCAGTATCGAATCGTAAAGCCCAACCATGCCCACATCTGTAATGTATGCAGTATTACCGGGCAGTATGCGCCGATCTGCCGTCTGGACATGGCTGTGAGTGCCGATTACGGCGGATACTCGTCCGTCTAAAAACCAACCCATCGCCTGCTTTTCAGAAGTCGCCTCAGCATGAAAGTCAACAATAATAATATCCGCCATATTTTCGAAATAATGCAGCTCACACTCCGCCCATTGAAATGGACAGTCGGCCGGGCCCATAAAAACCCGACCGATTAAATTGATCACCGCTGTCTTGATCCCTTCTCGTTCCACAAGGAAAGAACCTTTCCCGGGGGTTATTTTTTTCGGGTAATTCGCCGGCCTGATCATCCGCGCTTCATAATCAATAAAATCAAATATCTCTCGACGATCCCAGATGTGATTGCCGCCGGTTACAACATCAATACCCGTGTCTGTTAGCTCCTTGAAGACGCTTTTTGTCATTCCCGCTCCGCCGGCGGCGTTTTCACCGTTGGCAATAATTAAATCAATTTGGCGCTCTTTTTTTATCTCAGGCAGATATCCGCGTATGCAGCTGCGACCCGGTTTGCCAACAATATCCCCGATAAAAAGTACGTGCATCTTTTCGCCTCATTTTAAAAGCTGATTGTTTGATTATTACCTTCTCTAAAAAAACAATTGTGCCTGCATACCCTGATTTATCAGACAGGCTTCTACACCCCGGTATGCAGGCACATTTCTTTTTACCGACTTACTTGGCGTAATCTACAGCCCTGGTTTCCCGGATCACGGTAACTTTGATCTGGCCGGGATAATCCAGATCGTTTTCTATCTTCTTGACAATATCCCTGGCTACCTGAATCGAGGAGTAATCATCGATCCGATCCGGTTTAACCATGATCCTGATTTCCCTGCCGGCATGGATGGCATAAGCTTTTTCCACACCGTCAAAGGAATCCGCAATGTTTTCCAGATTTTCCAACCTCTTAATATAGGCTTCAAGGGTTTCACGCCGCGCTCCCGGCCGGACAGCCGAAATGGCATCCGACGATTGGATTAATACCGCTTCGAGTGATTGAAAATCGGTATCTCCGTGGTGCGCTTCCACTGCATTGACCATAGCGGGAGATTCCTTGTACTTCTTTGCCAGCTCCGCTCCAATGGCGGCATGCGAACCTTCTGTTTCATGGTCAACAGCCTTGCCAATATCGTGAAGCAATCCGGCCCGTTTGGCAAAGGTGACATCCAACCCCAGCTCTGCAGCCATAATACCGGCCAGGTGGGAAACTTCTATAGAATGCTGAAGAACATTCTGTCCGTAACTGGTCCGAAAACGCAGTTTGCCCAGCAGGTAAACCAGCTCTGTGTGCAGCCCGTGAACCTTGGTTTCAAAAGTGGCCCGCTCACCTTCTTCCCTGATTTGTGTTTCCACTTCTTTGCGGGTTTTTTCAACAATTTCTTCAATCCTTGCCGGGTGAATACGCCCGTCACTGACCAGTTTTTCCAGGGCCAGCCTGGCTACTTCCCTCCGAATGGGATCAAAACCGGAAATTATCACCGCTTCAGGGGTGTCATCAATAATCAGGTCAATTCCGGTGAGCGTTTCCAGGGCCCTGATATTGCGCCCTTCTCTTCCGATAATTCTGCCTTTCATTTCGTCGTTGGGAAGGGAAACCACCGATACAGTTGACTCTGTAACGTGATCGGCTGCACAGCGCTGTATGGCCAGGGTGACAATTTCCCTGGCTTTCTTTTCTCCTTCCGCCCGGGCCTGACTTTCGATTTCCTTGACCATCATGGCCATTTCATGTTCAATTTCTTCCCTGACCCTTTGCATTAATAAATCCTTGGCCTCATCCGTGTTCATACCCGATATTTTTTCCAGCTCGGTAATCTGCTGCTGGTGGAGCTCCTGCAGTTTCTGTTGGGCACTGCGGTTCTCCTCTTCCCTGCGCCTCAGCTCTTCTTCTTTATTTTCAACATTGTTGATCTTACGATCCAGGCTTTCCTCTTTCTGGACCAGCCTTCTTTCCTGGCGCTGTAATTCACTGCGCCTTTCCTTGGTTTCTTTTTCCAGCTCATTTCTTAGCCGGTGAGCCTCTTCCTTGGCTTCAAGGTGCTTTTCTCGCTTGAGCGAGTTGGCTTCCTGGGTGGCTTCTTCGATAATTTTTTTTGCGGCAGCCTCCGCCGATGAGATCTTTGATTCTGCAATCAATTTACGCATAAAATAGCCGCCGCCAATGCCAACCAGCAGGGCTGCAGCTATAAAAAGCCACACATTTGGCATATTTCCCACCTCCGTTTCTTAATTTATTGGTACGGTGATTAGTCCAAGAAAAACCATAAGCTGTGTCCAGGACACAGCTTAAGAGAAAGTTCGGAAAAAGGTACAATTGTACCTTTAACAAAAACTTCTATACTTTTTTTAATCTATCCTCAGTGCAATCTGCACCAGGCTTTCTCTTATCAGTTATGAACTGAACACCTATTATAATGCTATTTTTTCTACAACTATTTTAGCCCTTTACTCATATTATGTCAAGGAATGACTACTCTGAAATATTGAATTTCTTTAGGGCGGTAATGATTAATTCATCCGGAAAACCGCGCCGCTGTAAAAAAGCCGCTTCCCTTTGAAACCAGCGGTCACTGCCTAAATCATCCCTCTTTTTTAGACCGGAGTTCCTTTTTTCAAGGAGCTCGACAATTCTTTCGATATCTTCATTCCGATCGAAGCTTTCCGCGATTTTTTGATCAATTAAGTGCTCGTCAATTCCTTTCATGTACAGCTCATAGCGCACCCGTTTTAAGCCAAAACCACGCATCTTTCGATAATTAATATAATCAGTGACAAACTGGCGGTCGTTGATATATCCGTAGCCTTCCATTTCTTTTACCACAGACTCGGCTATCTCGTCGGCAAAACCTTTTCTCTCCAGGTACTCGTAAATTTCGTTTCTACTGCGGGCCCGGTAAGTCAGCAGTCGCAGAACCATATTACGGGCCTTTTTAAGAGTCGCTTCTTCGTCCAACTTTCTTCAGCTCCGTATTTAATTGCTCTCCGGGCCCGGGCTATCGCCTTCTTTATGCGGTTCCTCCGGGGGCACTACCGCTCCCGGATCCGGCAGTCCGGCCGCTTCTCTCACCTTTGCTTCAATTTCACTTGTTATTTCCGGATTTTCAATCAAAAAGTCCCTGACATTTTCCCGTCCCTGTCCCAACCTATCGTCTCCGTATGAGTACCAGGCACCGCTTTTATTGATAACGTTGTGTTCAAGGCCAAGGTCTATGAGGGAGCCTTCCGCGGAAATCCCTTTGCCGTAAAGGATATCAAATTCCGCCACTTTAAACGGCGGCGCCACCTTGTTTTTAACGACCTTTGCCTTGGTCCGGTTGCCGATAATTTGGTCGGAACCGGCTTTAAGCGACTCGATTCTCCGCACTTCCATCCTTACCGACGAATAAAACTTCAGCGCCCGACCACCGGGTGTTACTTCCGGGTTGCCAAACATAACGCCAACTTTTTCTCTTACCTGGTTAATGAATATTGCACAAGTCCTGGATTTGCTGATAACACCGGACAGTTTACGCAAAGCCTGGGACATTAACCGGGCCTGCAGTCCGACATGGGCATCGCCCATTTCGCCTTCGATTTCCGCCCGCGGAACAAGCGCGGCTACTGAATCGACAACCAGGACATCGATTGCTCCGCTGCGCACCAGGGCCTCGGCAATTTCAAGCGCCTGCTCTCCCGTATCAGGCTGTGATACCAGCAGTTCATCAAGGTTCACGCCGAGGTTTGTGGCGTACTGTGGGTCAAGAGCATGTTCAGCGTCGACAAAAGCGGCGAAGCCTCCTCTTTTCTGGGCTTCGGCTATAACATGCAGGGCCACCGTGGTTTTACCGGATGATTCGGGGCCAAAAATTTCCACTACCCGGCCGCGGGGTACCCCTCCGACTCCAAGGGCTGAATCAATTGCCATGCTGCCGGTCGGAATGAATCCCACTTCCTGCTTTACATCCTGGCCCAGTTTCATTATGGACCCCTTGCCAAACTGTTTTTCAATTTGCAGCAAAGCTGCTTCCAATGCTTTTTCTTTCTCCAACTGGCCTTACCTCCTCCTTAAACGGTTTTTTGCAAACCGGTTGTATCGCTCATTGTATGTTCTTTTTTGGGAAAGTATATTCCTGCAATCCGAGCGGTTAAAAAATATTTTATTCCGCCATCCTGTCAATTGAATGATTTGTCCCGGTTTTTGATAGGCAATTATTGCAGCCGGGCATTAACCGTCCTTAAAATCCGTTCTGTGCAGCGGTGTATAAATCGCTCCATCGGGATGAAGCGTGCTCTGAAATAATACGGCTTGTTTAGCTTCCAGCATCGAAGTTTGAAAATTGCTTTCTTCCTCGAGAAACCTGCGGATTATTTTTTCATGTACCGGCCTGCGCAGCCTGCCTATAGTCAGGTGGGGGTGAAATTTTCGTTTCTCGGTTTTAAAACCGTGTTTGGCCAGGATTTGATCCAGGTTTTCAGCCAGGTTCTGCACCTGGTCAGCTCCTTTTTTAAGGCCGATCCAGAGCACCCTGGCTTTTTTCGGTGATGGAAAAACTCCACCGCCGCCGTAAATGATCTTAATGGAACCCGTATCGGCTGCAGCCCGGTCCATAGCCGCTTTAACCGGCTCTATCCCGGCCTGATCAATTTCACCGAGGAATTTTAAAGTAAGATGGAGTCCATCTGATCCGACCCAGCGCACCCCTTCGAGGTATTTTCTTATTCTCTGCTGGAGACTGTACACTTCCTGCTTTTGTTTCTTGGAAAGCTCAATTGCTACAAACAACCTTATCAATGCGGTCCTCCCCCTGTTAATCAAGATTTCTTCCAGGCAACCAGTCTTCTGCGCAGTATATCAATGGCTATCTGGGAAGCCCTCTCTTTAACATCCCGCCTGCCTCCCACCAGCTTCAACTCTTTCCATTCAGTGCCGGAACCCGATGAAATAGAAATATATACCAGGCCAACAGAGGCGCCTGAATTATCACTTTTCGGCCCGGCTATACCGGTTATGCCAATCCCTATATCTGCATTTAATGCCTCCCTTACCCTCTCCGCCATCGCGCCGGCGGTAGCCGCACTAACTACTCCCTCCTGTTCCAGCATTTCAGCGCTTAATCCGAGCACCTTAATCTTGGCTTCCTTGCTGTATGTAACCAGGGCTCCCCTGTAAAACTTCGAACTGCCGGGAATATTGGTGATCATATGCGACAGCAAGCCCCCGGTGCAGGACTCCGCCAGAGCCAGGGTAAGTTTTTGTTCTGTGAGCATCCCGGCCACCACCCCGGGAAGGGTATCATCGTCACAACCATAAATATAACGTCCCAGAATTGATCGCAGCCTGTCCTCGGCTTTATCCACCTCGGCGGCCGCCGTTTTTGGATCACCGCTTGCCTTAATCTGCAGGTGGACCTCGTGTCCTTTCGCCAGAAATGAAATCGGGGGCATATCCCATTTGCCGGCGGCCTTGATCATTTCTTCCAGCCTGGATTCCCCAATTCCGGTGCACTTAAGTATCCTGGTCCTGATCTCCTCTCCTCCACTCCACTGAGAAAGCACGGGGATCACCGAATGATCGAACATAGAATGAAGTTCGTTCGGCGGCCCGGGAAGCATCACGATAAGTTTGCCGTCCTTTTTAAGCAATATACCCGGTGCCGTACCTCTCGTGTTCTCCAGGAGCTCGCCGCCTTCAATTACCAGGGCCTGCTTACGATTGTTTTCAGGCATCTTAAAGCCGCGTTCAGCAAAAAAATTTTCCAGCCGCTGCAGCCACTCCCGGTGCAGAACCAGGGGCAAACCCAAAGTCTCGGCCACCGCCTCTCTGGTGACATCATCATCAGTGGGTCCGAGGCCGCCGGTTAAAATTACAATACCGCTCGCCGCCAAGGCTCTTTTTAAAGCGGCGCTGATTGCCTTTTGGTCATCGGCTACAACGCATGTTTCTCGAACCGTTATACCTGCCGAGCAAATCCGTCCGGCTAAAAAGTTGACATTGCTGTTTTCAATCAAGCCGCTTAAGAGTTCGTCGCCGATGCAGATCAAGTCGGCCTTCAACGGTATTCACCTCTACTATCTCTTTCTGAGAAAATTGGGTATTTAGTGCCCGGTCAATTAAGTTTGTTCTGTTGTAACTACCCAGGCCTAACCCGCTAAGCCACAGGGGACGGTTCCACCTGCTCCCATAATAGAAGCCAGAGGTCAGAACCCGGATTAGTGGGGACGTTCGAACCGTCCCCATGGCGCCGCCTTTCATTCAACAAGGACAATCAACCATGTCTGCAGGTCTTGGGCTTTAATGGGGACACGTTACGAGAACATGTTCCCAATGACTCGCTTTATGTTCGCTTCCGGCTTGCAGCAGCTCCCATAGATAAAGAGCTTTGCCAAATTACGCTCTCAATAAGTTTAGAGGGCACTGGCAACCAGGTCATAAGCCGACACGGCGTAAATTCTAGCTGAAACCCACGATCCCGGTGTCAGGGCTTCTTTTGCATAAATGTAAACCCCTCCGTCCACTTCAGGGGCCTGGTACTGGCTCCTGCCATAATATAGACCGCGGTCTGCATTAATAACCTTGTCAACCAGGATGATCATATCCTTGCCCAGCTGCTTTTCATTTAACCGGCGGGCAGTTGTCTGCTGGACAGCCATAAGTTCCCTGAGACGTTTTTTACCGACCCTGCGGGGCACCCGCCGGTTGAATCCACACGACACCGTTCCTTCCTGGGGGGAATAAACAAAAGCGCCCAGCCTTTCAAAAGGATACTGTTTAAAAAAGTCCAGCAGTCTGTCAAAATCTCTCCGGGTTTCGCCGGGAAAGCCGACCATGCAGGTAGTCCGCAGGATTAAATCGGGATTAACTTTACGCAGTTTTTCCAGAAGATTTGTTAGATCCTGCCTGCCGTACCGCCTTCCCATCGCGGCAAGGACTTTATCATCAGCATGCTGAATCGGCAAATCGAGGTAATTGCATATCCTGGTGTCCGAAGCGATAAGCTCGATCAATCGATCGTCTATCCTGGCGGGATATGTATAGAGTATCCGCAGCCAGAAATCTTGTTTAATTTCCAGGATATTTTCGATCAGATCACTTAACCCGGGAAAGTCCTTATTGTCGGTGCCGTAAGCGGTGGTATCCTGGGCGATTAGATTTATTTCCCGCGCTCCCCCTGCCAGCAAATCTTTAATTTCCCAAAGTATCTCCGCGGGTTCCCGGCTCCTGTACGGACCCCTGATTGATGGAATAAGGCAGTAGTGACAGCAGTTACTGCAGCCCTCGGCTATCTTCACAAAAGCGCTGTGTACCGGGGTGGTCAACACCCGGGGTGAAAGTGAACTGTAGGTTGTCTCAGGCTTATCTTTAATCACTAACCGCCGGCCGCGGAGGAGCAACCTCATAAATTTATCAAGATAACTGTAGCTGTGCACCCCCACTGCTCCATCTATTTCCGGTATTTTATTTATGATATCACGACCGTATATTTCTACCAGGCACCCTGCAGCAACGATTAAGGGTTTATTTTGGCCCGTTTGAGCGGCGATTTCCAGCATTGTGTTGATAGATTCCTGTTTAGCCATGTCGATAAAACTGCAGGTGTTAACAATTACTACGTCCGCCTCGCTTATGTCACCGGTCAAAATAAAGCCGCGTGATGCGAGGTAGCCAAGGATTTCTTCTGTATCGATCCTGTTTTTTTCACATCCCAGGGTTACAGCGGCAAGCTTGAGATTGCCGGTATTGAAAAGTTTTGCTTTACTACCATCACCATGCTGTCCAAGATGCGCCAATTATTTGCTCCTTTACTCGTCCCGGCGGCCTTGTTCTTCGCAGATCTGGGCCGCCTGCTCGGAAGTCACTAAAACCTCCCTGGGCTTGCTTCCCTCGAAAGGCCCGACCACACCCCTGCGTTCGAGGTCATCAATCAGGCGGGCCGCCCGGGTGTAACCGATCCGAAACCGCCTCTGCAGAAGCGAGATCGAGGCCTGCCCGGTGCGCACCACCAGATCAGCTGCTTCGGCAAAAAGGGCATCTGCCTCTTCTTTTTCAGCTTCTTCCGGGGTATCCAGAAAAACACTGCCGTTCTCGTAATCAACCAGGCCTTGCTCTTTAATGAAATCGGTAATTCTTTTCACTTCCGCTTCACTGACATACGCTCCCTGAACCCTGAACGGTTTAACGGACCCCACCGGGTAAAAAAGCATATCCCCGCGGCCCAGCAGTTTTTCGGCTCCGGCAGTGTCCAGAATTGTCCGGGAATCAAACTGCGATGACACGGTAAAAGCAATTCGTGAAGTGATATTGGCCTTAATAATTCCGGTAAGAACATCGACCGAAGGCCTCTGGGTGGCAACAATAAGGTGAATGCCGGCCGCCCTTGACATCTGGGCAAGCCTGGCAATGGCATCTTCCACTTCACCCGGCGAAACATACATCAAGTCGGCCAGTTCATCAATCATTACTACAATGTAGGGCAGATCTTCCAGATCTTCTTCCTCGGCGGCCAATTCGTTATAGGCGGTGATATCCCTTACCCCGAGGTGGGCAAAGAGTTCGTAGCGCCGGCCCATCTCCCTGACCATATTGCGCAGGGCCAGGGAGGCCTTGCGAGGATCGGTCAGCACAGGCATCAGCAGGTGCGGTATACCGTTATAAACGCTCAGTTCAACCACTTTTGGATCGATCATCATAAAACGCACCTGCTCCGGACCGGCTTTGTAAAGGATGCTGGTTATCAGGGTATTTAAACAGACGCTTTTCCCGGCGCCGGTAGCGCCGGCAATCAAAAGGTGGGGCATCTTGGTCATATCGGCAATCACCGGAACTCCGGTAATATCTTTGCCCAGGGCCACGGTTAATGGAGATATGCTGTTTTGGAAAGTGTTTTCCTCGATTACTTCCCTGACATAAACCAGGGATATAATGTTGTTCGGCACTTCAATGCCCAAGGCCGCTTTGCCGGGAATCGGAGCTTCGATCCGTACCAGGGGAGCGGCGAGGTTGAGAGCAAGATCATCGGAAAGATTGAGTATTTTGCTTACTTTAACCCCTGCCTCCGGCTGGACCTCGAAACGAGTTACGGTCGGTCCGGATTGAACGTGGATCACTTTTGCGCTTACGCCAAAACTTTGCAGGGTAGTCTCCAAAAGCTTTGCCCTTTCCCTGCTGCTTCTCTGGTGCTGCTGCTCACCGCCGGAATTGGGCCGGTTGAGCAAATCCATGGTGGGGAAAATGTAATTGGTTGAACCCTTATACTTCCCGGCCGAAACTGCCGGCATAATTTCGTCCCTGTTATCACCAGGCGACGGCCTCCCTGCAGCCGGCTCTTGCTCATCCCTGTATCTGTCGTCGGTAGTTCCGGTTTCGCTGCCCGCGGTGGCGCTCCAAGCCTGGACGGCGGAGACTTTTTCTTCAGGCTCACCGGCAGCAACTTCTGCAGTGGTTTCGGCTGCGGTCCGGGTTTTTCTTTTTTCTCTAAACCATCCCCGCCCTGTCCGCAGGGGATGAAATCGTTGCATGCCTTCTTTCTGGCACCATGGACTAAGGTTTGAGGAGGAAAGAAAATGAAAAAAGCCTTTGTTGGAATTTTGGTTTTGGCGCTGATACTGACAGCCGGCCTGGCTGGATGCGGCTCCGACG
>PUNU01000112.1 GCA_003551865.1 Syntrophomonadaceae bacterium | reverse complement strand
GACGCCCAGTCGGGAGCTGCTGCTGGGAGTTAAGAAGGATGGGGCGATCTACAAAGGCATGTAGGCGTTGACCCTGCCTTCGCGGAGACCCAATGCCGGTGGCGCATTGTTGCACACAAATGGCTACTGCTTGGGAATGAACCTGTATGCGGTCTAAGCTGTGTACAGTGTAGCCTGCCTTGAGTGGATTGGGTGGAGGAGAGATAAACCTCTTAAACCCTTTCTGCAAAAGAGGCTAGGGAAGATCAGGCGCCAGGGAGGAAATCTCCTAGACTGTTCTCGAAAGAGAAGCAAGCCAGGGATTAAAGTGTGAGCTAAGTGGTAATCCAGCTCTGCCGGTGGCGACACGGCGGGGATAATCTTAAAAGGGAACTGCCTGCTCGGCAACGGCAGGTGATTATCCGGGAAAACCTGCTGGACCTAAGCCGCAAAGTTTACCTGGCTTGCCGCCACTTATGCTTTTTTTTTACAAAGGTGATCGCAGTTGTTAAAAAATAATAAAAACCGACGCTGGGCCCGCTGGATCCTGGTTATTTCGATCTGGACTTTCTTCCTGGCTGTTATATTAAGCTTCGTTTCACATTATTTCCTTGACCGGATTGAATCGCTGTTCTTTTCTTTTGTGATATTATTAATTGTAGTCTTTATCGGTATCATCTTTGATCTGGTGGGTACGGCTGCGGCAGCAGCCGAAATCGGGCCCTTGAACGCCAAGGCCGCCCGCAGGGTTTACGGGGCAAAACGAGGGGTCTACCTGGTTAAAAATGCCGAGCGGGTGGCCACCTTCTGCAACGATGTGGGAGGAGATATCAGCGGTGTAATCAGCGGTTCACTGGTTGCGGTGATCGTATTCAAGCTAATGGTAACCGTGCCTTTTGATCAGGCCGAGTTTTACCTGGGCATCCTGATGACCGCCCTGATCGCCGCTATGACTGTCGGGGGAAAAGCGTGGGGCAAAGTGATTGCCATAAATTACTCGACTGAAGTTATGCTTTATACCGGCATCCTGCTGACCAGGCTGAGAAATCCCTTCGGCCGGTCCGACAAATGCGACAACAACTCGGGGTGATCGATGATGGGTATGCCGCCGGACAGGTTAAAGCTTCCGGACGATCTAAAAAGACTTGATGAAGGGCAGTTAAAAGATCTGGCCTCCGATATCCGGGAATATATGACCCGGACGGTTGCCGACAACGGCGGGCACCTGGCGGCCAGCCTGGGCGTGGTCGAACTGACCCTGGCCCTGCACAGCAGGTACAGCAGCCCCAGGGACCGGATTATCTGGGATGTCGGCCACCAGAGCTACCCCCATAAACTGCTCACCGGGCGGTGGGAGGAATTTCCGACCCTGCGCCGCTATGAAGGCTTGAGCGGGTTCCCGAAACCGGAAGAGAGCGAGCACGATCCTTTTGGCACCGGGCACAGCAGCACCTCGATTTCTGCAGCCCTCGGGCTGGCCCTGGCCAGAGATTACCGCGGCGACGATTACAAGGTCATAGCGGTAATCGGTGACGGGGCCCTGTCCGGAGGGATGGCTTTTGAAGCCCTGAACCATGCCGGCCACATCAAGGCCAACCTGATGGTCGTCCTCAATGACAATGAAATGTCGATCAGCTCCAATGTCGGCAGTTTGTCCGCCTACCTGGGCCGCATCCGCTCCGATCCGAAATATTCGCGTCTAAAAGAAGACTTTGAGCATTTTGTCAACCGCATCCCGGTAATCGGCGGTAAAATGCTTGAAGCAGCGGATAAAATCAAGGGCGGCCTGAAATATGTAATCATGCCGGGCATGCTGTTCGAAGAGTTGGGCTTTACCTATTTCGGCCCGGTGGACGGGCACAACATCAAGGCTATAAGTGACACTTTTAAGCATGCCGATCAGATGAAAGGGCCGGTCCTGGTCCATGTGATGACCGAAAAGGGCAAGGGTTACCACTATGCCGAAAAATCCCCGGAGGTATTTCACGGCATCGGACCTTTTGATTTAAATAACGGCCTGCCGCTGAAAAAAAAGAAAGCACCCACCTATACCGATATTTTCGGCAGCACTCTCGTGGAGCTTGGCCGCAAAAACCCGGATATTATAGCGATTACCGCGGCGATGACCGGCGGGACGGGCCTGAGCAATTTTGCCGCCGAGTTCCCGGACCGCTTTTTTGATGTCGGTATCGCCGAGCAGCACGGGGTCACCATGGCCTCCGCCCTGGCCGCCGGCGGAAAGCGGCCGGTTGTGGCCGTATACAGTACCTTTTTGCAGCGCGCTTACGACCAGGTTCTCCACGACACGGCCATCCAAAAGCTGCCGGTGGTTTTTGCCGTGGACCGCGCCGGAATAGTCGGTGAAGACGGTGAGACGCACCAGGGACTTTTTGATTTGACCTACCTGCGCAGTATTCCGAACATGTCGATCATGGCCCCGGCCAACGAAAATGAACTGCGGGACATGCTGCACACCGCCTTTTTCTATACCGGCGGGCCGGTCGCTTTGCGCTATCCCAGGAGCAAAGGCCTCGGCATGGAGATAAAAGAGCCCGGGATTTTGCCCTGGGGCAGGGGAGAGCTGCTCCGGCAGGGAGATGATCTGCTTTTAATCGCCGTGGGCACGGCGGCCAATTCGGCCCTGGAAGCGGCGGAAAAGCTTTTCTGGCAGGGGATTAAGGCGGCCGTGATTAACGCCCGCTTTGTCAAGCCGCTGGACGACGAGCTGATTCTCAGCTGGGCCCGGAAGTGCCGCCGGGTTCTGACTGTGGAAGAAAATGTCCTAAACGGCGGTTTTGGCAGCGGCGTCCTGGAACTGTTTGAGAAAGAAGGCCTGGTCCTGCCGGTTAAGCGCCTGGGCATCGCCGACCAGTTTGTCGGGCACGGGCCCAGGGAACGGATGCTCGCCCGCTACAACCTCGATTCCGACGGAATATGCAGGGAAGCTTTGGCCTTCTGCGGTAAAAAGGCGGCAAAGGGGATAACTTGAAGCGAAAAGTGCGCAAAGACCGCCTCGACCGGCTGTTAGGTTTACGCCGGCCCGAATTGAGCCGCAGCCGTATTCAGGCGGAAATCATGGCCGGAAATGTCCGGGTTGAGGGGCGTGTTTGTGACAAACCGGGCACCCTGGTGGATGAAAATGCGGAAATTATTCTCGCCGAGCCCGAAAATCCTTACGTCAGCCGCGGCGGTTTAAAGCTGGCGGGCGCTTTAAATGATCTAAAGGTCGATGTCCGCGGACTGATCGCTCTCGATGTAGGGGCTTCGACCGGCGGTTTTACCGACTGCCTGCTGCAGCACGGTGCCAAAAAAGTTTACGCTCTTGACGTCGGTTACGGGCAGCTGGAAAAGCGCCTGAGGGACGACTCCCGGGTTGTGGTTATGGAACGCTGTAACATCCGCAGCCTCGGACCCGGAGATCTGCCGGAGGCGCCGGAGCTGGCCGTGGTTGACGTTTCTTTTATTTCCCTGGCCAGGGTCCTGCCGGTTTTGGCAGAGCTGAACACAGCGGCCGTCCTTGCCCTGGTTAAGCCGCAGTTCGAGGTCGGTCGAAAAGATGCCGGCCGGGGCGGCGGTGTGATCCGCGATCCGGCCCTGCAAGGCAAAGTTTTACGAGAAGTGATCGACCATGCCGCCGAAAACGGTTACTGCAGTCAGGGGGTAGCTTTTTCCCGCCTGGCCGGCCCAAAAGGCAACATTGAATTTTTTATTTTTTTTAAGGGCGGACACCTCTCCGCCTGCTCCTGCCCGAGCAATATTGACGCCGTGGTCGACCAGGTTGTCGAGCAGGCCCACCGATCGTTTTCGGGAAAGAAATAAAAGGGAGAAGGAACTTTGAACGGAGCGCAGAATTCTATGGACAGCGCTGGTGAAGGAGGATCCTGATGGAAAGAGGCATAGGGTTAATACCCAACTGGCATAAAAAGAATTCTGCCCTGGTAGTCGACAAGATCCAAAATTTTTTTAAACAGCGTCGCATCAGCCTGCAGGTTGCCGGCAGCGACCAGGCCGACTTCTACAGCAATGTCTCCCTGGCCGACCAGCTTTACCAGTGGTTTGATCAAATGGATCTGATCATTGTGGTCGGCGGTGACGGGACCATCCTGCGGGTAGCCCGGGACCTGGCCTGCTGGGAAATGCCGGTGCTCGGGATCAACCTCGGCCATAAAGGCTTTTTGGCCGAGATTGAGGTCGAACAGATGGAGCGTTACCTGCAGTACATTGCCACCGGCCAGTACGATTTTCAGTACCGGATGATGCTGGAAGCGTGGCTGTGGCGCGGAGAGGAAAAGCTGGGCAATTACCTCGCTTTAAATGACCTCGTCGTCGCCAGGGGTCCTTTTTCCCGCATAATCAAGGTAGATGCCTTTATCAATGAAGAGTTTATGGAAAGTTACTCCGGCGACGGTTTAATCATTGCCACACCGACCGGCTCAACGGCCTATTCTCTTGCCGCCGGCGGGCCGATCATCAAACCCACGATGGAGCTTTTTGTCATCACACCGATCTGCCCGCACAGCCTTTACAACCGCTCGGTTATCATCGACGGGTCGGAATCAATTAACCTGCATGTCGACTCCCGCCAGGTCCAGGTGGTGCTTACTGTTGACGGGCAGGTCCGTTTTGCCCTCGAAAACGACGACCGCATCATCCTGCGCCGGGCGAATGAAAAGGTTAAGCTGGTCTGTTTTCACGAAGATTCATTTTACAGGCTTCTCCATCAAAAGCTGAAGGGTTGAGTTTCGGGAGGAACATGAATGCTTGTCGAGCTTAAAGTTTCCAACTTTGCCTTAATCGATGACCTCAGCCTGGACTTAAGTCCGGGATTGAATGTGTTAAGCGGGGAAACCGGGGCCGGGAAATCAATTGTAATAGGGGCGATCAACCTGCTTCTCGGTGAACGGGCGGCGGTGGAACAGATCCGCCGGGGTGAAGACAGGACTTACGTCGAAGGCATCGTTTACTGCAGTGAGCAGGTGCGGGATGAAATCGACAGGCTGCTCGAAGAGTCCGGGATCGACAAGAGTGAAGAACTGATAGTTGCCCGGGAGGTATACAGCAGCGGCCGCAGTGTAGCCCGGGTCAACGGGCGAGCCGTGCCGGTATCTTTTTTAAAAGACCTGGGAAAACTGCTGGTCGATCTGCACGGCCAGCACCAGCACCAGTCGCTTTTGCGCCCGGAACAGCACCTTGAACTGCTTGATTCCTTCGGCGGCGAAGATATTCTCCGTTCGCGCAGTAAAGCGGAAGGGTTGTACAAAAAGCTCCGCGAGCTGAAAAAAGAGCTGTCCGGTCTCGGCGAAAGCAGTGCCGAACGCGAAAGGCGCCTGGATGTCAATGCTTTTCAGCTAAATGAAATCAGGGATGCCAACCTTCGATCCGGCGAAGATGAAGAGCTTGCAGAGAGAGAAAGAATACTGGCCAATGCCGAAAAATTATGGACGCTTACGGCCCAGGTTTATGCCGATATATATGCCGGCGAAGAAGAGAGCCCGGTCGATGCGGTAATAGACCGGATCAACCGCTCACACGGCCGGCTGGCCGAAGCGGCCGCTATTGACCGGCAGCTTGAGCCCCTGCTGGAACTGCTGGCCGGCGCTGCCGCCCAGCTCGAGGAGATGGCGCATGAACTGCGCAATTACCAGTCGAAACTGGAATTTGATCCTGCAGAGCTGTCAACGATCCAGGAACGCCGGAACCAGATCAACAGCTTGAAACGCAAATACGGCTCTGCGATTGAAGAAGTGCTCGCATTTGCCGACCGGCTCGAAGAAGAAAACCGGCGCCTGCAGAACAGCGAGGCCATGGCCGAAGAGCTGGAGCGGGAAATCGGCCGCCTGGAAAAAGAACTTCATGACGAAAGTATGCATCTGCGCAGTCTGCGCCGGGAAACTGCCGAAAAACTAAAGGGCCTGCTGGAAGAGTGCTTAAAAGAACTGGCCCTGCCCGGCGCCCGCATCGAAGTGCAGTTTGAGGAAAGTGGACAATTATCGCCAAAAGGGATGGACCGGGTGGAGTTTTTATTCAGCGCAAACCCGGGTGAGCCGGTCAAACCGCTGACGAAAATAATTTCCGGCGGAGAGGTGTCCCGGGTCATGCTGGCCCTGAAGACAATTCTGGCCCGCCAGGATTTGATCCCGACCCTGATTTTCGACGAGGTAGACTCCGGGGTGGGCGGGGCCACCGTGCAGGCGGTCGCTGAAAAGCTGAGCCACCTCGCCGCCCATCACCAGGTGATGTGTGTTACCCACAGCCCCCAGATCGCAGCCATGGCGGATAGTCATTTTCAGCTTTACAAAGAAACCCTTGCCAGGCGGACCCTGACCAGGGCCGTCAAATTGTCGGAAGAGAAACGCAGAGAAGAGCTGGCCCGCATGCTCGACGGTGCCAGCATCGATCAGGTCAGCCTTAAGCACGTAGACAACCTGTTGGAAAGGGCAAGGCAGTTTAAAAGTAAACCAACCCGGTAATTATTGGGAGGAGGTAAATAATGCGGCTTGAAGATATGATGACCCGCCAGTATGCCACCCTGCGCCGGGATGATACCTTAAGAAGCGCAGTTCGCCTCCTTCGCAACAGCCGGCGTGACGGTCTGCCGGTGCTCAATGAAGACGGCTCCCTGGCCGGCATTTTTACCAAGACCAACCTTTACGACGCCCTGCTCAAGGGCACGGCCCTTGAGCAGCCGGTGCGTCCTTTCTACAACCGCAATGTGGTAAAAATCGCAAAAGATCTTACCTATAACGAGGTGATCGATGCCGTGCGCCGCATCCCGGTCGGCACCGGTGTAGTGGTCGACGGGGACGACTCGGTGGTCGGGCTTTTTACCAAGGTCGAGCTGATCACTTCCCTGTTCAAAGAAGAGCGCCTGCTCAATACCAGGCTTAAAGCGATGTACCAGGCTATGCCCAACGCCCTCGTCTCGGTAGATGAAAACTGCCGCATCAATTTTGTCAACCGGGCGGCCGAGCAAATTTTTGCCCTAGAGGATACAAAGGTCCGGGGACGGCGGCTGGAAGATGTGCTGCCCGGGCTGGACATGGAACGGGTCCTTGAAGAAGGCACGGTAAAAGTTGGCTTTAAGTATTCGATCCGTGAAGCGACCACCATGGTAAACAAGACACCCCTGATCGACGCCGGCCGGGTGGTCGGGGCGCTGGCCATTTTCCAGGATATCACCGAGCTTGAATTGATCGCCGAGGAAATGGGCACGGTCAAGAGGCTGAACCAGACCTTGAAAACGGTGCTCGACATCGGTTACGACGCCTTAATTGTTGTTGACGAGGCGGGATCGGTTGTTTTGGTCAACCGCACTTTTCTCGACTTTGTCCGCCAGGAAGAAAAAGCGGTCATGCACCGTCCGGTCAGCGAGGTTTTGGAAAACAGCCGCCTGCATATTGTGGCCAAGACCGGTATACCGGAGCTGAACGATATCCAGTTTATCGAAGGCAAGCCTTATGTGGTGTCGCGCCTGCCGATTGTCAGGGATGGTCAGGTCATCGGCGCCGTGGGCAAAATCAGCTTCCGGCGGGTCGAGGAGCTGCGGGAGCTGGCCCACCGATTGGAAAAAATGGACAGCAGGCTGGCCCACTTCCAGGAAGAATTAAAAAAGGCGCGTTTCCAGGAACGCCCGTTTTGTTTCGAAGACATTATTACCCTTAATCCGGCGATGCAGTCTTTAATTAAGGAAGCCAGGCAGGCCTCGCAGGGTCTTTCGACCGTGCTGATCAGCGGTGAAAGCGGCGTGGGCAAAGAGCTGATGGCCCAGGCCATTCACCAGGCCGGTCCGCGTCAGGAGGGGCCTTTTGTCAAAGTCAACTGCGCCGCCATCCCGGAAAACCTTCTTGAATCGGAGTTCTTCGGCTATGCGCCGGGAGCTTTTACCGGTGCGCGCAGAGAAGGCAAAAAGGGGCGCCTTGACCTGGCCAACGGAGGCACCCTTTTTCTCGACGAGATCGGCGATATGCCCCTTTCACTGCAGGGCAAACTGTTGAGAGTCCTGCAGGAACAGGCCTTTGAAAGAGTGGGCGGGACTAAAACGATCCAGGTGGATATCCGCTTTATCGCCGCGACCAACCAGGACCTGGAGGAAAAAGTGCACGAGGGCAGTTTTCGCAAGGACCTGTTTTTCCGGTTAAACGTTATTCCCCTGCCGATTCCTCCCCTGCGCGAGCGGCCGGAGGATATTTTACCGCTGGTCCACGCTTTTCTGCGTAAATATAACGATATATTCGGCATGCAGGTTGCCGATATTGCTCCGGAAGCACTGGCCGTCCTGCGCTCCTATTCATGGCCCGGTAATATCCGGGAACTGGAAAATGTTGTGGAAAGAGCGATGAATTTTGCCGGTGACGATAAGATCGGGGTCGAGCATCTGCCCGGCCACCTGCGGGAAGGCCGGACTCAAAACGTCGGCCCGGTTGAAGAAACGCCGGTTCAAAAGGCGGTTCCCGCTTACCGCTGGAAAAGAGAAGAGATGGAACGTGAAAGCATAATCAAAGCGCTGCAGCAGGCCGGAGGCAACAAAAGCGCCGCCGCACGCAGCCTGGGAATGAGCCGCTCCTGGCTTTATGAGAAAATGGAGCGGTTCGACCTGAAATAACCGAAAGAGTGGGTGTTTACAATCAGCGACAGCTTAAAAGAACAAACTTTATCAAGCAGCTACCTTTACCGCGGAAGGATCATAAATGTCCGCCAGGACCGGGTCAGAAACTCTGCCGGCAAAGAGGCCTTTCGCGAAGTGGTGGAACATCCCGGTGCGGTGGCTGTTTTGGCCCTGGACCGGGACGAAAAAGTGGTGCTGGTCAGGCAGCACCGCCAGCCGGCCGGAGAAGTGCTTCTCGAAATACCGGCCGGCAAACTTGAACCCGAAGAGGAGCCGCTGGCATGTGCCCGCCGGGAGCTGCTCGAAGAAACCGGCCTGGAGACGGATAAATGGCAGGAGCTGTTCAGCTTTTACCCCTCACCCGGATTTTCTGACGAGATAATTTACCTGTTCCTGGCCGAGGAAGCCAAAGAAGCCCCTTCCGCCCCGGCCGACCCTGAAGAGAACCTGAGTATGGAAAAAATAGCCTTAAACGAAGCCCGGGAAATGATCCGGCAGGGAGCTATCAAAGACGGGAAAACGATTATTGCCCTCGAATTTACCCGGACAGGCCGGACATAAACCTATGTTGTTAAAAATAAATTTTAAATTTTCCAGCACTGCGGCAGGTTTTTTTGATTTGATGTTGAAATCTTAGTTACTTCAGAGTGAGGGAAAAGCAGTCATGCAGAGTTACCTGGAAATTTACAGCAATTATCTTACCGTAGAAAAAGGACTTTCCAAGAATACCCTGGAGTCATACAGTCGGGATCTAAAAAAGTTCAGCAATTTTTTAAAGGAGCGGGAAGTAACCGAGCCCGCGCAGGTAGACCGCAATTTGATCGGCTCATTTTTGGGTGAAATGAAAAAATGCGGCCACGCCACCTCTACAATATCCCGCACCATCGCCTCAATCCGATCGTTTTTTAACTTCTTGCTCGACGAAGGCGTGATCGAGGCCAACCCGGCCCTTGAGCTGGAATCGCCGCGGATTGATAAGAAACTGCCCCGGGTGCTGACAAACCGGGAAATTGATCGTCTGCTTGAACAGCCCAGGTTGAACGAGCACAACGGCCTGCGGGACAAGGCCATGCTGGAGCTGCTGTATGCCTCGGGAATCCGTGTTTCCGAGCTGGTCTCGTTGAATGTAACCGATTTTGATCCGCGGGTCGGTTTTTTGCGCTGCCGCGGCAAGGGCATGAAGGAGCGTATTGTGCCGGTTGGTTCGTCGGCGATTAATTACGTTAATGAATACCTCCACAGCGCCCGGGCCAGGCTTTGCAAGAACAACGGCGAAACGGCCCTGTTTGTCAACCATCACGGCAACCGTATGACCAGGCAGGGCTTCTGGAAACTGCTTAAAAAATACGCTTACAAGTCAAAAATCGCCGGTGATATCACCCCCCACACCCTGCGCCATTCATTTGCCACCCACCTGCTTGAAAATGGTGCGGATCTTCGCTCGGTCCAGGAAATGCTGGGCCACTCCGACATATCCACCACCCAGATCTACACCCAGATTACACGGAGAAAAATAAAGGAAGTTTACGACAAAACCCACCCGCGTGCTTAAGTTCCCCGTGCAAAACCCCGCCTGCATAAAAAAACCGGGCCTGCTTCTGCAAGCCTGCCGTCCGGTTTGGAATCTCTCTTCCGTTCTGCTATAATTAATTAGTTGAATTTAACGCATGAGAGGGCTTTCCGGGAGCTAGAAGAGACTGCAGATGGCCGGAAATTACAATAATGCGCGATAAATTTACCAGCCCAATCTTAAAATGTCTCGGACGGATCTGTCCTGAGCGGGAAATTGAGGTTGACTGCGCACAAAACACCCGGAGGTCTTGACGAGAAAGGAGGATAAACTTTAGGATGCTGTTCGGTTTTGATCCCGTTTTAATAGCTCTGCGTATACCGGTGCTGCTGATCGTCATAACTATTCATGAATTTGCCCACGCCTGGATGGCCAACCGCTTCGGCGATGCTACGGCCAGGCGGCAGGGCCGCATGACCCTTAACCCGATCCACCATCTCGACCCGATCGGTTCTTTGATGATCCTTCTGGTCGGTTTCGGCTGGGCCAAACCGGTGCCGATTAACCCTTTAAATTTTAATCAATACCGCTCGGGCCTGCGCTGGGTGTCGTTTGCCGGGCCCCTGAGCAATCTGGTTTTTGCTTTTTTTGCTTTACTGCTCTATTCAGTTCTTATGAACTTGGGCATGATAGGGCTGGAACCCGGCGGGCTTGCGAATATGTTTATGGGGCAGCTGATCATGATTAACATCTACATCGCCATCTTTAATTTGATCCCTATCCCGCCCCTGGACGGATCAAAAATTTTGATGTCATTTCTATCGGATGCCAACCTGGGCCTTTACCGCCAGATAGAACGTTATGCGCCGCTTATCCTGATCGCTTTAATTATTATCCGCATTCCGGGAACAAACCAGTCGGTTTTGGGTATGATTGTTTTTCCGCTTGCCAATGGCATATTAAACTTTTACAGCTTAATCATCGGTATGCTCATTGGCTTCTAAGAATATTTGTTGTTAAGCAGTGTTTTTAAATTTAAAAAAAAATGGGCAGGCCTTTATGCACGCGAAGTGGATAACCGGGCCTGCCCGTATTATATTCTTATGCTTCTGAAACGTAATATTTAAGTCAAAATGTAACTACTCGTATGCCCAGCAAAGACTGGGGCGTTCAGCGGGAGATAAACCCGCCGGGATAAAAGTCAAAACCTGTAACTTGGGCCGCGGCGGTAAGGGAAACCGAGCTGCTAAAGTCTGCCGACAAAGCCGCTGGTAGGGCGGTGAGTGAGCTGCCGGGCCGTAACGCAAGTGATCACAGAGGTAGCCTCGAAAACTTAAACCCTGAAGGCCGAGCTTCTGAGTAGCGGGCGAAGGCAGCATGGGGCAAGCGAAAGCTGACTGACACGCTTGCTTCACTTCAGCGGGGTGT
>PUNU01000145.1 GCA_003551865.1 Syntrophomonadaceae bacterium | reverse complement strand
CGGAGTTCCTTCGATTATTAGTGTTTCCATTTATGCGCTCCTTATCTTTATTCTCATCTGGTTAATGTTTATCGGACAAGCAGGATTTTATAAAACCCGGGCGCTTATTGAAATAATAAAATATTTTATACCCAGAAAACTATCAGCATAATTCCCATTTAAAATTGATCGCCTTTGCATTTTTCAGTGCGTGGCGAGAAGTTTAGGCGTCCACTATCGTCCTGTCCCTGCCGCTGCCCCGGCTAAAGCTTAACCTGCTATTCACCGGCAAAATTATAGTTGATTTGAAAGAAGTCAATCTCCCAGTGCTGCAATTAATTCATCAAGCTCTTTTAAGCCGGTATATTCAGGATCGAGGACGGTTGTTACCCCGCGTCCGTAAGCTCCTATAGCTTCACCAATCCCCCCGGTAAAAGTAGGGAAGGCAAAGATCATTGAACGCAGCTTTGTTAATGGAATACTGGCATGCACAGCCAGGGTAAGCAGACCAAGTATTTCCCCGCCCGAAGGCCCTACAGCCGTTGCCCCAACCAGGGTACCGGTTTTGCGATTGGCAACCAGTTTGATAATCCCACTGTTTGCGCCGTGCAAAATACCACGAAAAATTGACGTTACCTGCTTGGTTACAGCAACCACATCAAAGCCGGCATTCCTGGCTGCGGACTCGGTCAAACCAACCGAACCTACCTCGGGGTCTGTAAAAGTAACCAGGGGCACAGAATGGTATTCCGCCGGCGGATGCATTCTGCCAAGAATATCAGCAGCTATAATAGCCGATTGGTACAGGGCTACGTGAGTAAACATTCCCTTGCCGGTCACATCACCCATAGCCCAGATCCCGTCGGCTGCACGCATCCGTTCATCGACTTCAATAAATTTTGCTGAACTACCAAGCCCGACAGATTCAAGGCCCAGGTTGGTCAGATCGGGTTTCCTGCCGGTAGCAAAGACAAGGCGCTCAGATGACAGTTCCACTCCATCATCTAACCTGGTAATGATAGAATTGCCACGGGGCTCCACTTCTTTTGCCTTCGCTCCTTTAAGTACTTTAATGCCATCATCGGCAAAAGCCCTTTCCACTACTTCTGAGGCTTCCGGCTCTCCGAATCCCAGCAATCGATCGCCAAGCTCCACTATTGTAACCCTGGTCCCGAACCTGGCCAGCACCTGGCCCAGCTCACAACCGATAGCGCCTCCGCCCAGAATAACAATCGACCCGGGTAAATTTTCGGCCCTTATTATGTCGTCAGTTGTCCAGTAATTAACCCTTTCGAGACCGGAAATCGGAGGAATTACAGGCTTCGCTCCGGTTGCAATCACGACACCTTTTCGAGCAGTAAAGCTTTTGTCACCCACTGTAACAGTGCGTGGTCCTGTCAATTTACCTTGTCCGTGTATCAAGCGTCCGCCACGTTTTTCATACCTTTCTACTGCGCCTTCGTCGTCCCAGCCTCCGGTTATTTGACGAACCAGCCCGGCTACCTGGCTCCAATTGGAAGAAACGCTGGACTGGCCGGACATACTTTCGACTCGTTCGGCTTCCTTTAATAAGTTTGATGCCCGGATCATCATTTTTGAAGGAAGGCAACCATAAAAAGGACATGTGCCTCCTACCAAATTTGCCTCAATTCCAACCACATCAAGTCCGGCATCCAGTAACTGCAACGAAAGATCTTCCCCGCAGGTCCCGACGCCGAGCACAATCACATCAGCATGATCACCATGGGCATCCGCCCGATTACCAGTGCTGCTCATCATTTGAATCCTCCTATTCTTATTATTGTTCTTGAAAACTACCCACAGATTATAAATCAATAAGCCAGTATGGCTTTATTCTAATTTATCGATAGAGTGATAAAAGTTACCAATCAGTTTTTTCCAAAACCGGCGTCTGTAAAACCTTAAGAACTTATCAGGAAGACTCCAGCGACGCAAATAAAGTGTTGAATGATTCAGAAAGAGTGGGATGGGCGAACATGCCGTCTCGAAGGACTGTATAAGGCAAACCGCCAAGCATTGCGATCTGAAGTGCCGACATTAATTCGCCTCCTTCCACTCCCAGGATCGCTGCACCGATGATCTGGTCGCTCTTTTTATCAACGATTGCTTTCATGAGACCCCTTGTCTCATCGGTTTCAATGGCCCGGGCCACCCGGTCCATGGGAATTTTTGCTACTTTGTAATCGTATCCATGGTCAATGGCTGCTTTTTCCGTGAGACCGACACGCCCCAGCTGAGGGTCTAGAAAGGCGACGTGCGGTAGAAGTCTCTCGGAGGTATCTGCCTTGCTGCCTTGCTGGTAAGATGGGCTATCCTGGCCGAAGCGATTATGGTCTTGGTGGGGGTACAACCCGTATTAATACACGAGCCCCCGACATGCTTGCCTTCTGCTAAGGCAACCTGCCAGCCGGCATCAGCCAGGGCAAACGCAATGGGATTGCCCCCCTGCCCGGATCCTACCACGATGGCATCAAATTCCTTGAATGTAGCGCTCATTTCT
>PUNU01000157.1 GCA_003551865.1 Syntrophomonadaceae bacterium | reverse complement strand
CCTGTTCCGATTTTGCAAGTTGGTAATTCTCAAGTGCATCGGCCAGGTCTTTAACATAAATGATGCCGCGGTCTCCGAGATCAGCAATGTTCAGGTTAAGAGCGGCAGCTCCGGCATGGCCGCTGATGACACATCCGCCTCTGGAGATTATACGCCGCAAGACAACTGCTCCTCCTTCGCCGGGAAAAAGAGATCTTACCCCGATATAGCCATGCTGTCCCGTGAATGATTATTTATTATTTAACAGGTGGTCCCCTTTTGGGTGCAACATCTGGCCATTTTTGGAATGATAATCACCCTCGCACAGAAAATCGGAGGCGTTTTGCAATTATTGTTTCTATTGTTACGGTAACCATGCATTAACTTAATTAGATAATGATCTGATTTATAAAATTGCGGATTCAGGGAATAAAACAGTGACTGACGCTGAACAGAAAGCGCGTATTTTTAAAGTGCTGTCGACTGGCACCCGGGTGCGGATGATTGAGTTGCTGAAGCAGCGATCATTGTGTGTCAACGCTCTCGCTCGTACTTTGGAGGTCACCCCGGCCGCGGTATCTCAGCACTTGCGGGTGTTGCGCGATGTCGGCATTGTGGAAACAGAAAAGCACGGCTATTTTGTTCATTACCGGGTCAACCCGGAAACCCTGCGGCAATGGCGCGAGACCGCGTCCGAACTGCTGGCCGGCAGAGAGAAAAATTAATATTCACCAAATGACTTATTCAGTCCATATTCTGCGGTCGGCGCAGAAGAAATTAAGCAAAATTGACCGGCATGATCAGTCCCGGATTATATCAGCGATAAACTCACTTGCCCATAATCTTCGCCCCTCCGATAATCCCCGCCCCTCGGGATGTAAAAAGCTTTCGGGACGTCCTGCATGGCGAATCCGAATTGGTTCTTACAGGGGCAATCTACGAAATAGATGACAATCAACTCCGCGTATCGATTGTGGCCGTCGGGCAACGCGCAGAAATCTATCGATAGCCTGCTACGGGGGTAGCATAAGTTTAGTCTTTATACTTAATACTTGCAACGCCTGCCCTGTACTATCTTGCGCAACACTTTTTGTATTTCTTTCCGCTGCCACAGGGGCACGGGTCGTTGCGGCCTGCTTTCGGTTTGTCGCGTCGGATGGTTTGACCAGAACCAAGGTAGTTGTCCGACGGTTCCTGAGCCAAAACGGAACGCTGATAGATCGTTTTCAACTGTTTGTGACGGCATTTGACATCCTCCACGAAAGAGGGATGAACTTCCCGCAGTGTCTTTAATAGCGCGGCGAGCGAAGGCTGCTCGGGGCCCGGTTTTTGTTGCACCTCACTCTTGTTGCGCTGGTAATTGTAGCGAGCGGCCGGTATCTGTTTGTTCAGTTTGACGGATTGGTGCTGGGAAGGAATCAGTTGCAAGAAATTGACTACAACCTCCCTGCAGTCGCAGTCCGGCATCACGCAGTATTGGTCGTCGACAGCCCACAGCTCGCCGTTCAGTTCGAACTCGAAACAATCCGCGAAAGGGAAGATCTCGGCAAACCCTATAAGACTGCCGTTCCCTTTTAAGACAGCTGACAAATCAGGCAAAGTCAATTTGGACACGTCCATCGCGCGAATGCTCTTCCGCTTTGTTTTTAACAGGAATCGATATAGTAATTGCCATTCCTGCTCGCCGAACTCGGCCACTGCAGCTTTGGCAAGCTCCGGCGCGTAACGGAGATTGGCTCGACCAGTGTCAGCGGTCGCCTTGTGTGCATTTGCGTCCAGTCCAAAATATATCTTTTCAGTGTGCTCCTGCGTGTTTCGATCCGCATCATCCGTATCCATGCAATGAAAATCGACGTTGGCGCAAGCGCAGAGCGGGTTGTCACAGCATTGGAGCCGCACCGTCCAGGTCCGTCCAGCCCATTTGCCGCGACGGAGGCGCAACACGCCTTGTTGATTATTGATATCATAGGAAAAGACCGGTTCCCGTGTCTCAGAAGAGATGCTCGGTCGTCGGTGGTTAGTTATATCGGTGCTGTATTCTTCGGCCGCGGCACTGAGTATCTTTTCGGAGTGATCGACGGCATTGAGATTATCGTCAACTGAAGGCTTTCTTTTCTTGAACCACATACTTCAATTCCCAATATATAAAATCGTACAATATTATTATAAAAACCACAGGGACAGACCAGGCCCCGCGCCATAACTCACCATAAGACACCAATCATTGCTTATTTGTTCGCTCCCGTTTTCGCAAGTTATGGGATGGTAGTGGTTTTATTATTTTACCATGATGCAAACAGGCAATGCGCTTTTTTGAAAATTCTTGTTTTCAGTACTGATATGTTCAAATAACCCGTGTATGTTACCGTCATGGACAACGAGCGATTCATACAACGAGCGATTCATACACAGATATAGGGGACGTACGCATGCAGGCTTTTGGTCATTAGTGTCTTGTAACAATATATCGCCAAAAATGACTTGAGGTATATATGACTGCAAATCTTCCGCTGGTTTCAAGGG
>PUNU01000065.1 GCA_003551865.1 Syntrophomonadaceae bacterium | reverse complement strand
CTGTACCGGTTAAGGAAGGCCTGGCCAAGGGATTTGATTAAAGTCAGGTAAAAAAAATATTTTATGAACCAGCGTATCTATCCATTAAACCCGGTCTAAGAGGAAGCACAGCCCAGCGAAGATCACTGCGGGAAACTTGTTTTTTCTTGGGCCGGGCTTTCGTTTATACGGGCTTCAATACCGGCACTTATAAGAAAATATGCTAAAAAACTAAATGCGGATCGTGATGTCGGTTCGCCAAAAACAGAAGGAGGGAAAAACATGAAGGTTGTCAAAGGGAGGGAGCTCGGAGAAATAAAACGGGAAACGATCAACGATCTGTTCTGGGGCACCGTCGAGCGTTATCCCGATGTTGTGGCCGTGCGCTATAAAAAGGGAGAAAATTTTACCGGCCTTACTTATCGTGAGATGGGGGAGCAGATCAAAAACCTGGCCCTGGCCCTTATCTCCCTTGGTATCGAGAAGGACGATAAAGTCAGCCTGCTGTCCGAGACCCGCTATGAGTGGGTTGTCGCTGACTTTGCTATCTTAAGCGCCGCCGGGGTTACCGTTACCGTCTATCCCACCCTGTCTGAACGCACGGTGCAGTATATTGTTGATAATTCGGACAGTAAGGTTATTATCGTCGAAGACCGGGAGCAGATGGAAAAAGTGCTTTCAGTTTGGGACCAACTGCCCAAGTTAAAGTATATCATGGTAATCGAAGATCCGGGTGAAAAACCGGGAGAAAACATCCTTACCCTGGAGGAAGCTTACGACCTGGGTCGCAGTTATGGGGCTAAAAATCCGGATCTTTTCGAAAAAACCCGGCGCAGTCTCGAGCCCGATGATTTGAGCAGTATCGTTTATACCAGCGGCACTACCGGACTGCCCAAGGGGACAATGCTTTCACATTGGAACTGGCGTTTTAACGTTCAGGCTGTGGTCGACCTGGTCGATTTTGAGCCCGGAGACAGCATGCTTGCTTTTTTGCCCCTGGCTCATGTCTATATGCGGCTGGTTTATTTTGCCGCCGTATTTGCGGGAGCTACCACTTATTTCAGCAAGCCCGATACCCTGGCCCAGGATTTGCCAATAATCAGGCCGCATTGTTTTGTTTCGGTGCCTCGCCTCTTTGAGCGGGTGCATGGCCGCTTGATGGATACGATCCATAACAGCCCGCCCCTGCGCCAGAAAATATTCCGCTGGGCTGAAAATGTGGCCATCGAAGTGGGGGAAACCAAGAGCCGCTGGGAAGAACCTTCTTCCGGCCTGAAATTCAAGCATCGCCTGGCCGACAAGCTTGTATTCAGCAAGATCCGGGAACGTATGGGAGTGGACAGGCTCAAATGGACCTGCTCCTCCGGCAGCTCACTGCGCAAAGACTTGGCCTACTTCTTCAACGGTATCGGTATAACCATCATCGAGGGTTACGGAATGACCGAGGTGGCCGCGCCCTCAAACTTAAACCCGGTGGGCAAATTTAAGCCGGGGACAGTAGGGCCGCCGTTGGGCGAGGTAATGCAGCGTATCGCTGAAGACGGGGAGATCCAGATCAAAGGTGACAACGTAATGATGGGCTATTATAAGCTGCCCGAAGAAACAAAAGAATCGTTCACCGAGGACGGGTGGTTGAAAACCGGCGACATCGGTTACTTTGACGATGACGATTACCTTGTATTCAAGGAACGCAAGAAGCATATCCTTGTTTTATCCACCGGGAAAAATGTTGCTCCCCTGCCTATTGAAGAAGAGTTAAAAAAAAGCTACTGGGTGGAAGAAGCGGTGGTAGTGGGCGAAAACGAAAAATTTGTTGCCGCCTTGATTCAGCCCGCTTACCAGGCCCTGCTCGATTATGCCCGCGAACAAAACCTTGACTTTGACGACAGCAAAACAGAAATGCGGGAAGCTTCCACAGGTGACATAGTCCCGCTCAAGGTCGACGATAACCTGCTAAAAAACAGCCGGATAGTGGAAATGTATGAGCAGGTGGTGGAGGAAGCCAACCGGGCTTTCGACTCACACGAGCAGGTAAAAAAGTTCCGCCTGATCGGCGAAGCGCTGACCATGGAAAGAGAAGAACTGACCCCGACCCTTAAAGTTAAAAAGGAAGTGATCAGGAACAAATACAAGGACCTGATCAGCGAGATGTACGCTTAAACCACCTGCTAGCGGGGCCTTTGTAGCAAGGGGACGTGTATGTAGCAAGGGGACGGGGTACCTGCTACACAAATGTAGCAAGGGGACTGGGTACCTGCTACACAAATGGAACCTGAAAATCTATTTTTTTAGATTTAAAGAACAGGCCGCGAGGGCCAGGTGTAGAACAGGATGCGCGAGTGTAGCAGGTACCCCGTCCCCTTGCTACGGTCCCCTTGCTACGAGATGCGCGAGTGTAGCAGGTACCCCGTCCCCTTGCTACGCTATTCGCCGATTAGTTTTATTATTCCCCGTTTGCGGCGCCTGCCGTCAAATTCGGCATAGAAGACCTGCTGCCAGGGGCCGAAGTCCAGCTTGCCTTCGGTGAT
>PUNU01000194.1 GCA_003551865.1 Syntrophomonadaceae bacterium | reverse complement strand
GATGAGATTTCCCTTGGTGAAAGCGCTTCTTTTAGCAAAACGATCAGCGAAACCGATATTTATCTTTTTGCCGGAATAACCGGGGATTTTAACCCGATGCACGTTAATGAAGAATTTGCCAAAAAAACCATGTTCGGCCGGAGGATCGCCCACGGTGGCATAGCCACATCCCTGATCGCCCCGGTGCTGGGCACCATGCTGCCCGGATTGGGCACGGTGGCTATCGGCATGTCCTGCCGTTACCGGGCGCCCGTTTTCCCCGGTGACACGATTACTGCTACAGCCACGGTAGCGGAAAAAAACGAAGAGAAGAACCGCGTGCGCTTGGAACTTAAATGGACCAACCAGGATGGCACGGAGGTGGCCGTAGGCGAAGGCACGGTAATGCCGCCCAAGGCTGAATACAAGGAAATGTTTGGGCTGGAGACTTGAGATTGTTAAACAGTCTTATACTGCATCGCAGGCAGTTTTTTATTGTCTTATTGAGTTTTCGCCGGTTTGCTGAAAGGTAAAAAATTTTTAAGGAGGAGATTTAAAATGCGTGAGCATCCTGTTTCCGAACTCCTGCGCAACAAGGTGGTTATATCTGCCGCCATGACGGGGGCGGCGACGTTTAAGCATCAAAATGAGGCGGTGCCTTATACTCCGGAAGAGTTTGCCGAAGAAAGTTACAAGTGCTGGCAATCCGGAGCCTCGATTGTCCATATTCATGTGCGCGACCCGGAATCGGGAATGTCCACGGAAGACCTGGACTTGATCCGCCCCACGGTCGAGGCTATCCGCGAGCGCTGCCCCGAGTTGATTATTAATATGAGTACGGCCATCAGGCCGATGCTGACCGCCGAACAGCGGATAACCCCGGTGAAAGAGATGAAGCCCGACATGGCTTCGCTTAACACCAACTCCATGAACTTTGCTATCGCCGATCACAAAACCGGCGATATCAATATCGAGATTGTGTTCGAAAATACTTTCGAGATGCTCAATGATTTTGCCCTGGCCATGCGGGAAAACCAGGTTAAACCGGAGCTGGAGATCTATGACATGGGCGGTCTCTACAACATCCTGCTGGTAAACAAAAAACAGATTCTTGATGAGCCCCTGCACTTCCAGTTTGTCTTTGGCGTAGCCGGCGGGGTGCCTTTCGCCCCGGGCAACCTGTCCCGCATGCTTGAGGTAATGCCCGAAGGGTCCAGCTGGTCGGTCTGCGGTGTCGGGAAAAACCAGATATCAGCTGCACTTTGCTCGGCCGCCTACGGCGGGCATATCCGCGTCGGCCTGGAGGACAGCGTGCGCATGCCCAATGGGGAGCTGGCCAAGGGCAACTGGGAGCAGGTGGAATGGGCGGCGAAGGTGGCCGAGATGGCCGGCCGTGAAGTGGCCACACCCGCCGAGGCCCGTAAGATCTTTAACCTTTACAAGTAGTCAAGTGTTGCAGTAAGCCTGTCCGGCTTAAGAAGCCGACGTTGGCCGGGAGTCGGGCGGGACGGATGAAAGGGCAGGCGCTTGTTGTTTCAATCTTTTTGCCGATTGGGCCTGGCTGGATGTTTGAGAAGGTTGAGCTTATAAAAGCGAACAAAGCAAGTTTGTTAACCTGTTTGGAAGGAGGCTGATCAATGTCGGCATCTCCGGAAGAAGCAATTTTTTATGAGGGCAGGATCCGCATGCCTTATAAGTGGGCGGTTGGAGAAACGGGCAGTTTTTTTCTAACCCAGCTGCGCGATTACGCCCGTTTGTGGGGGACCCGCTGTCCCGACTGCGCCATGGTTTTTATGCCCCCTCGCAAGAACTGCCCCCAGTGCGTAGTAACCGGTACCACCTGGGTGGAGCTTTCCCCCCGGGGGGTGCTTGAGAGTTTTACTGTCATCCACTTCAGTGAACCGGCTCTTGAGCCCGCCGAGCCGCCCTATATTATCGGCATCATCAAGCTCGACGGGGCCGATACCGGTTTAACCCATCTTGTGGACGAGGCCGATCCGGATGTGCTGCGTTCGGGAATGCGCATGGAAGCGGTTTTCAAGGAAAAAGAACAGCGCCGGGGCGAGATCAGAGACCTGCTCTATTTCCGGCCGGAAGGAGGCGGCCGCTCATGACCGATGCAGCTATTGTTGGAATGGCTCAGACCCCTTACAAACGCCGCCGTGAAGACGCCAATTTTGCGGAAATGGTTTACGAGGTGACCGCCGGGGCTCTGGCCGATGCCGGACTGGAAGTCGGCGACATCGACAACTTTATCACCGTTTCCAACGATTTCTGGGACGGACGCACCATTTCCAGCATGGCGGTACAGGATGCCTGCGGTTCCTCGTTTCAGGGGGGTCGCAACGTCTCCACAGTTGAGGGAGACGGAACCTTCGGTTTGCTTTACGGTTTGATGCGCATTCTTTCCGGCGCTTACAGCACTACCCTGGTGGTGGTCCACTCAAAAGGTTCCGAAGGCAGCATGCGCCAGATTACCAACGGCATGTTCGATTATATCTACACCCGTCCTTTAGGCCTTGAGGCAACGGGAG
>PUNU01000287.1 GCA_003551865.1 Syntrophomonadaceae bacterium | reverse complement strand
GGTTGCGGTAGACAGTTCCCATGCTCAGGCTGGGAAACTCTTGTTTGAGTTCGTTATAAATCCAGTCGGCGGTGGGGTGGTTAACGGTACTGCGCAGGATTCTCAATATACGTTCCCTCTGCCTGCTCCGTTTATATTTTGGGCTTGGATGCATATAATCCTCTCAATTCGTGTTGTTGTTCTTTCAAAAAGATCATATACAGTAACCGCCAAAAGATCAAGTAAGCCAAACTGCCGCTCCATGCTCAAAACCAGGCTGTGAAGAGAATGCCCAAAACAGTGCCGGTAAAAATGCCGAAAATCGAAAGATGGGCTCCCGCGCTTTTATAAGCATCGGGAATCAGCTCGTCACAGACGATGTAGAGCATTGCTCCGCCGGCAAATCCAAGCGAGATGCCCAGCACAAACTCGGAAATACTGCCGATCGCCGCGCCTATGAAAGCGCCGACTCCCATCGGGACTCCGGCCAGTGCGGTTATGCCCAGCACCCGGGGATAGTTTTGTCCCCCCTGCTGCAGCGGGGCGGCCACCGCCATGCCTTCCGGAATGTTGTGCAGGCCGATAAGAATGGCCAGGGATGTCCCCAGCTCAGTTGATCCAATAAAACCGGTGCCTATGGCCAGTCCTTCCGGGAAATTGTGCAGGCCAATCCCCAGGGCCAGCAGGGTCCCTTTTTTCAGGTAACCTCCCAGGTGCGCCTCTTCGGCAGTTACCGAGTGGTGATGGGGCAGAAAATGATCGAGCAGGTAAAAAATCCCCATGCCCAGGGCAAGGCCGACGATAGCTGCCCCGTAACCGCTGTAATCAATCGATTCTTCAACCAGTTCCAAAAAGACAATCGAGAGCATAACCCCGGCGGCAAAGGCCAGGATTGTTCCGGTGAAACGGGGCGTCGGTTTTTTTACAAAAATTGATAGCAGGCCGCCTGCGCCGGTGCCAACAACCCCGGCAAACATGCCCAGTGCTCCGATTTCCATCCAGCTGATATTTATCACCCTCGTTAAAGGCGGAGAAGCCAACAGAACAAGCCGAAGAAAGCTTTATGAATAGAGTTCTCCGGCTTGTCCTGCTTGCTATTCTCCGGGTTCGTTTCTAACCAAGATCCAGCTCCTGGGAGTTGTCCCACAGCCCGTGAATGTTGCAGTAGCTTAATGCCACCAGTTCGCCCGGTTTCTCCAGGGTAACGGTAGCAGTTGCTTTCGGTTCGCACTTGGCGCTTCCTGCGTTGGCTCCTTCTACCGATTCCCCGTGAGCGGCAAAATCAAAAGTGGCCAGGTGGATGATAAACTTTTCTCCTTCCGGTCTGAAAAACAGCTGAATATAGCGAATATGGTGTTCGGTCGTATGCGGGTGCGGTATGTCGGCAAACCCCACACTTACGGTTACTTCAAAAGCTTCACCTTTTTTGGCCGGGCCTTTTACTTCAATTACCGGTACATGCTTTTCCGCCTTCCAGTCGGCTGATTGGACATGCTTATCGATAGCACTCATCAATATGCCTCCTTTTAAGGATAGTTTTTATCCTGCATTTATATTATTCGCTAAAAAACAGCGATCCTCCTTTTTGGTGGCCTAAAAAATTCAGGAAAGTAGTAATGGTTCCCGTTGCCGGGGGTGGTATAATGGTTATGGCAAAAAATGAGGCCGAGGTGAATAAATGTATACAGCGCAGTTGATCGAGCATTTTACCAGTCCCCGCAATGCCGGGAAAATAGTGGATGCCGACGGTGTTGGTACCGTCGGCGATCCCGACTGCGGAGATTATGTGCGCCTCTATATCCGGGTCAGGGCCAACCGCCTGCGGAAGGTGGCTTTTGAAATCCGCGGCTGTCCTGCTTCAATCGCTACCACCAGTATACTTACCGAATTAGCCGGCGGCAAAACGCTGGACGAGGCGCTGGCCATAACCGATGCCGACGTGCTAGGCGCCCTGGGCGGCTTACCCGAGGCCAAAGTTCACTGTTCCAACCTTGGAACGGCAGCGCTGAGGCTGGCTGTTGTTGATTACCTGCAGCGCTGTAAAAAGAACGCCCGGAGCAGGCACGGCCAGGCTGCGAACCGGTAAACCTGTGCTCAGCCTGACGAAGGAGGGATAAATAAATGGCCTTTAAATGCACCAGGTGTGGTATCGAGCTAAAACAGGAAGACATGTATCCCCACCGCGGCGAGGAGCTCTGCGAAGACTGCTACATGGAAGTCCTGCACCGTCCCAAAACATGCGATGTGGCCGCTACCCAGCTGGCTAAAAAGCATCGGGCAGCTGCCGGGCAAACCGGAACTGAAGGCCTGCTGGAAATCCAAAAGAAAATCCACGACTATATCAAAGAACACGGCAAGGCCACCCGTGAACAGATCACCCGGGACCTGGGTATTGCCGATTGGGAACTGGAAAAACAGGTCGCCGTGCTGAGGCACTGCGAGCTGGTCAAGGGAAAAAAAGAAGGTGACCGGGTTTACCTGGTCCTCTTTGATCAATAGTCCCGGTTTTTCGTGAGTGACGCGGCGGTTTTATAGAGGGT
>PUNU01000094.1 GCA_003551865.1 Syntrophomonadaceae bacterium | reverse complement strand
TGTTCGTACTTGAGCAGGTGGTTGAGCAGCTTCAGGAGGGTGGTTTTACCGCTGCCGCTTTCACCGACGATGCAGGTGATTTTGCCGGCTTCGATGGTCAGATCTCTGATGTCCAGGATATTTTTAAACCGCACATTTTTCAGGTTAAACATCTGATCCCCTCCCGGTTCTTTGCAATTTTTCAAGAAAGCCCGTTTAAGCTTGCTTTTTCCGGATCGGCATTTTTCCTATTCTTCCCTGAGTTCCCGGACCAGCTCTTCAGCCTTTTTCCGGGCTTCTTCCAGGACTCTTTTTCCTTCCGGGGTTATGGTGGAATACTTTCTTAATTTGCCGTTGACCACTTTTTTCTCCACCGACAGCAGGCCGTCTTCAACCATGCTGTGCAGGATCGGGTAGATTGTCCCGGCACTGACTTTGTAGCCGTGGCGCTTCAATTCTTCAATCATGTAAACACCGTACACCGGCTCTTTGCCGGCGTGGTACAGAATATGGACCTGGATGAAGCCTAAGAAAAGCTTTCGCAAAATCCTGTGTTCCATGAACGACTCCCTCAATATATCGTGTTTCGATATCGTATGCCGATATTGTAACTCAACATTGAAGCCAAATCAAGGCTGTTTCCAAATATATTTTGCCCTTTGGAATTGATCATGATTGGACCGCATGAAAACTACTACCGGGATTTAAAAAACTTCCTCGGAAGCCAGGCATGATTTTTTAAAGTTGACTCAATTAACGGGGTATGATAGCTGGAAGCTATGGTTTGATGGTATGGTAATTATTTGATATACTAAAAAAAATTAGTACAGGGAAGTGGCGAAATGGCGGCTCTCAGTGAGGAGCAGATCCGGGCAAAGCTGTTCCCATTTTTTTCGGAGCGAAAAGAAATTTTGCTAGCCTATCTTTTTGGCTCTGTCGCCGGTGGAAAGGCCGGTAAACTCAGTGATATAGACCTGGCTGTGTGCCTCGAGCCGGAGCTTATCCCTGAAGCTGGAGGATATGGTTATCAAAGTGAGATAACAGTAAAACTGCAGGCCATCTTAAAGGACAAAGTGGACCTGGTGGTTTTAAATGAAGCCTCCACAGTTCTAAAGTTCCAGGTTTTGAAAAACGGCACCCTTATATACTGTGCATCCGAGGCGGAGCGGAGGAAGTTCCACGAACACACCTTAAAAAAATATCTTGACTTGAAACCGCTGTTAAGGGTCCAGAGCCATTACCTCCATAGGCGATTGGTTGAAGGTAAGTTTGGGGGTGGCAGTTAATGCTTGAAAAAGAAATGGTAGAACTAAAACTGCAGGAACTGCACCGCTACCTCTCACAGTTAAAAAAACACCGGGGAGTTACGGCCTCCGAGTTGGAAAAGGATCTGGAAAAGGCGTGGGTTGTTCAGCATGGTTTGCAGTTGTCAATCCAGGTCGTCCTCGATATCGGCAGCCACATTCTGGCTGCTGAAGGGCTGACAGTCCAGGAATACGACGACATCTTCCTGGAGCTGGCCCGCTTGGAAGTGATCCCTGAAGAATATGCCCATAAAATTAAAGGGATGGCCGGATTTAGAAATCTGCTGGTTCACGGATATGCAAAAGTGGACATGAAAAGGGTAGTCGATATATTAAACAACCGGTTGGATGACTTTTCCATTTTTGCTTCCTATATAATTACTTACTTGTCTCAAAAATAAGGTGTTTTCGCCGTTATTAAAGCAAGGAAGTGATCCCGCCTCGTATCAGTCCTACTCGTACCAGATCACGAATTCTTCCGGCTTTTTCTTTATGCTGCGGTAGGTGTTTATCAGGGCATCCGGCTCAGGATAGCCCATTGGAATGGAGACCAGCATTTTTTTATCAGCATCGAGGCCCAGGAAATCTTTGATTTCAGCGGCGTAATTGGTAACAGAAGCCTGGATAACACTGCCGATGCCCCGGGCATGGGCGGCCAGCAGCAGAGTTTGGGTAAAAAGGCCCGTATCATATATTGACCACTCTCCCAGCGAGCCGTCCATGTAAAGGAAAACGACACAGGGAGCTCCGTAAAATTCAAAGTTCATCAGGCGTAATGCTTCCCGGCCTTCTTTGTCTTCCCTTTCAATACCTAATGTTTTTAGTCTGCGAGCACCGTGTTCATGTTTTCGCTGTTCCATTTCAGCCGGCCAGGGTGGCGGTGCGGGGATATCGGGTTTGGTCGGGGCCTGGGTTTTTGCCAGTTCCAGCAGTTTACTGGAAAGCTCTTCTTTCTTTTTTCCGGTCACTACAGCCACTTCCCAGGGCTGGGTGCTCATGTAGGAGGGGCTGTTGCCTGCCGCCTCAATCACTTCCTGCATTAATTTCCGGGGGATGGGGTCGGGCTTGAAAGCGCGGTAACTCCGCCTGCCTTTTATGTTTTCCATGGCTTCCATGATGCTGTAACCTCCAGTTCTTTTTTTAGTAACTACTCAGCCTATTGTCCTTGTTGAGTGAAAAGCTGTGCCATGGGGACGGTTCGAGCGTTCCTGAGCGTAGCGAAGGCCGAAGGGAAAACGATGGAACCGTCCCCTATGG
>PUNU01000075.1 GCA_003551865.1 Syntrophomonadaceae bacterium | reverse complement strand
TGGTGCTTGGTGAAGCTTTACAGCTGTCAGCTATTTGCCGGTTACTCAGGCCTGAAGCTTTTAGTCTAATGATTTCCTTGATCTTGCGCATGGACAGTCTCCTTTTTTTAGTCACGGCTTTCTCCTTTCACTTTAAGGTTTTATTTTTTAATTCAAAGTGAAGGAGTAAAAGCCTTTTATGCTCAAATTGAAACTGCATCCAGCGCCGCTTTAACAATTAATTTTCATTCCGCTCTAATCCGATCACTATTCCGCTAATCACAAAAAAGTGATCGGTTAACAGCGGAATGGCGATCGATTTTTAGCGTAATCATGATCGGTTTAATGCGGAATTACTGATCGGTTTATTCTGGAAATAGTGATCGGTTAAAAACGGAATTGGTGATCGGTGTGAAACGGAATATGCAACCTGCATTTAATAATATGCAGAAAGCGTTTCAATAGCTGAATAGGCTTCGCCGGTTATGTTATTTTCGTCAAATTCAAGGCTGTCGACTTTTTTAATTACTTCCATGGTTGCTTCTATCATCTTGGAATCTATCCCGGCTTGTTGGAGCATTTCTTTTGCTCCGGATAATTCACCGAGGCGTCTTTGAGAATGTATCATGGTTCCTGTAACCAAACGGTTTATCAAATCAGAGGGTTCAGCCTTTAAAGTATTGAGCATGCTTTGCAAAACCACATCGTAATAACCAAGTTTGTGGGCATAAGTCAGGGTTTCAATTAATAAAGCAGCAAAGCCTTTTGTAAAAACACTTCTTATCAATTTGTTTCCGGAAGCTTTTCCAGGCTCCTTACCCACAATCTGGAGGTTAAAACCTAGAGGTGCAACTTTATTTGTAAAAAAGTCTACCCCTTTGCCGGAAACCAGCATAGGCACTTTATGTTTATGTACTTTTAAAGAACTCACCATGGCACCATCGATAAATATTGCTCCTGTCTCTTCAACAATGGAGGCAACCTGCTGAGATGTTTCCGGAGTAATCGCGTTTAAATCAACAAAAATGTGTTTATCAGTTAAGTATGGGCGGATCTGATCCGCCACTTTTAAAGCAACTGAAGAAGTTACCGCACTAAATATAATTTCAGTATTCCCGGCCAGATCTGCCAGGGAGTGGCTTAAAGTAACTGCACAGCGCGATGCCCGTTCTTCTAGAAGCGGTCTCATCTCTTTGTCGTTGAGTAGTATATCATATGCATATATGTTTACCTTATTGCTATCATTCAAACCTAAGCTTATCTGCGAAGCTGCTTCACCAAAACCAATAAAACCAACCTTAAGCATGCCTACAACCTCCGCACTTTCTGACCTCATGGATTTGATCAGCTAATGAAATTAACTATTTGCTATTTATCCACGACAAGATGCTATTCAGGTAGCTTTTAATATCAATTACAGGCAACCATTTAACCGAGAGATTTAACTCGCAAATGAGTAATATTTGTGCTTTTGTTGAAATATTAAAGTTAAACCGTCTTATCTTCCGGCCCAGCATAATTATATGCCCCTGGCTCTATGCGACGCATCTTTTTTTGGGTAGTCCTTTCTTCATGGACATGGGCAATCAGTCCCGGAGTCCTGGCAATTACAAAAAAAGCGTTTCCCAGTTCTGGGGTAAAGTCCATCTCACAAAGCAGAGATGCTATGGCCCCGTCCACATTAAGTTCGAGCACTTTTCCTCTTTCTTTGTGCAAAGAATCCTTCACTGCTAAAGCCATTTCAATAATCTCGCCAAAATAGCCGGTGTCACGTGCAACCTCAATCAAGCATTTTGTGCGGGGATCTTGAGTATGAAAACGGTGGCCGTAGCCGTATAACCTCTGTTTCTTTTCCAAGGCTTCGCGAACCAATAAAGCAGCCATTTCTTCAGTAGTTTTATTCTCCTGCTTCTTTTTTTCCACCGCTTGCTTTAAAAAGATCATACATTTTTCTATGGCTCCCCCGTGAAATTCTGCTATGGCCAGGATGCCGCTGGCGAGAGCAGCGTTAAAAGAGGCTCCCGTAGAAGCAACCGTACGCGCAGCCAAAGCAGAGGGAGGAGTTACTCCATGATCAATAGATGATACCAAAATGGCATCCATCATCTGTTTCTGTCCTTTATCCGGAAGCTCACCTTTTAATATTAAAAATATCACTTCTGTGAAAGAAACCTTGTGAATCAAATCATCTACCTTGTACCCCCGAATTTGAACATTATTGGGCTCTATCTTGGTTATAGAAGTACTCCATTTTTCACTGCTCATTATGACACCTCCGAGGATGAATTCAGCTTTTTCCCATTATTGCTTGTCTCTCCGCCAGCAATCGCTTGCTAGTGGGGAAAATATCATCAAATGATTCCACCACATAAGCTCCGGCCTCCCGCAAAGCTGTAACCTTGGTCTCGTAAGAACCCCGGTTACCTTCGACGATGGCGCCGGCATGGGAAAACCTGGTTCCCGATTTGGCCGCAGCTCCGCTAATAAAAGCCACCAGCGGTTTGGTAAACTTTTTGGCCTTGATCAAATCCGCCGCTTCCTCTTCCTGGGTGGTGCCGATCT
>PUNU01000266.1 GCA_003551865.1 Syntrophomonadaceae bacterium | reverse complement strand
GCTTCCGGCTTGCAACATTTCCTATAGATAAAGAGGCGTTGCAATAATTGTCAAGTTACGCTCTTAATATGTTGACAGAGCACTGGTATGGACTTATGCCATTGTCGCCAGCCAATTTAGATCCATCTAACTATACTGCAGGATCGATGGCCGTGTTGTAGAAATAAACCTTCAGCTTAGCTAAAAAGCTACCCGGACTGGGTATAATTACACCGCTGCTTTTCGGCGGGCATTTTTTCGATCGCGGAGGTCCTGCCTGATGCAAATAATCGTAGCCCCCGATAAATTTAAGGGCAGTATGAGCGCTTCCGAGGCAGCGAAAATTATTGCCCGGGGGATATCGTCTGTCCTGCCTCAAGCTAAACTGCTCCTTTTTCCCCTCTCCGACGGCGGTGAGGGGCTCGTGGAAGCTTTAACCGGGGGCAGGGACGGGAAAATATATAAAACAAATGTCCGCGGACCTCATGGCAGCCCGGTTGAAGCGGCCTGGGGCACGGTCAACGAGGATAATACAGCGGTAATTGAAATGTCCGCTGCTTCCGGGCTGGCCCTGGTTCCGGAAGAGCAAAGAAATCCCTCAATAACCACCACCTACGGAACCGGAGAGCTAATCAAGGCGGCACTCGACCGGGGCTGTAGCAATATAATTGTCGGTATCGGCGGCAGTTCCACCAACGACGGTGGAGCGGGTATGGCCCAGGCCCTGGGGGCAAAACTGCAGGACCGATCCGGAAAACCGCTTAACTTTGGAGGAGCGGAACTTCTGCGGCTCAACAAAATTGACCTCTCCGGCCTCGATCCACGCCTTAAAAGAGTAAAGGTTATGGTCGCCGGCGATGTCGACAATCCCCTTACCGGCCCACACGGCGCCTCATTAATCTATGCCCCCCAAAAGGGGGCTTCAAAAGAGATGGCGGAAAAACTGGACAGGGCTCTTAAAAAATTTGCCCGGGTGGTTAAAAATGACCTTGGAATTGAAGTTGACCGCATCCCGGGCGCCGGAGCGGCCGGGGGCCTGGGTGCCGGTCTGATCGCTTTCCTCGGGGCGGAAATGCACTCAGGGATAGAACTGGTCCTTGACATTTTAAATGTTGATCGTCACCTGCCCGAATGCTGCCTGGTGATCACCGGGGAAGGCAAACTTGATGCCCAGTCCGTCTACGGCAAAGCGCCGGTGGGTGTATCCAGGAGAGCCCGCAGCCATGGCGTTCCGGTCATTGCCCTGGCCGGAAGCCTGGAAGGCAGGCTCGAAATATTTCACAGTGAAGGTATAACCGCCTGCTTTGCCATTGCCGACGGCCCGCTTTCCTTGGAACAGTCGATATCTAAAGGACCGCAGCTTCTGGAAAGCAAAACCGTCGAATTAATGCGCTTTTGGAAAACCGCCTTAGAGTGACCCGCTAGGGCAAGTTAAATATAGAAAAAGCCCGCCGGAGTTGGCAGCGGGCAAATTTTTGATCCTCTTAAAATGCGTCCACCATTTATTCAAACACCAATCAGGTTTATAAGTTAAGCTCAATCAATGGTTAACCTTTTCGCCTCTTTCATGTCTAAATTGTAGGCCTCGATTGCGGTTTCACCCTGGAAACCGATGGCTAAAACATCATAAACCCCCGGTTCTACGAAAAAAACCCGACGCCCTATTTCTGCGGGTATGTATTCTTTTTCAGTGATCAGCCAATTCTCTCCCCAGTGTTCACTGTCGTGCGGTGAAATGTAAAGAGCCTGCAGGTCGGACTCGGAAACATTTTCAATAAACACCGGAATTTTGTCCTCATCGCCAAACTCGACCTCGGCATCCGAATTTATGTCAAACTCGTTGTGAACCACGTACCCTTCTGCGGTCATTAAGGCCAAATTGTAGGTGCGCTCGGGCATTTCAAACACAAACACTTCATCCGGCCCAATCTCCTCTTCGCCGAGCATTTCCTCTCCCCAATCGTCTTCGGGACCTAAAAACAAGGCAAAAGAAACCACAATTTCTTCAGATTTATTGGTAACTTCAATTGATATTATCTCCTCATTATTATTATTGTCAGGACCAGTTTCTTGGTTGGCGCAGCCTATAAACAGCAGCAGTCCGGAAGTACAAATCAATACCAGCAGTGCTCTTTTAACCATATCTACCCTCCACTTTAGCAAATCCCAGGCTGAAGTCTTAATTTATTTTTACGCTTTTGTAATTTTACCATATCCGGCACCATAATCAAGTGACAGCCTCTCCCTGTATCCCAAGCAAAAAAATCTCTATGTAACTTTCAATAACTTAAAACCGTGCATCCCGTCCATGTTGAAGTAAAATGCTTAAAACAGCAGCAAACAGATATGCAAGATCCAACACAATAAAAAATTATACGTTTTCGTGACAACATTTTAAAGCACAGTTAAAAATAAAAAAGTTTCTGATTTTACTGTTGACAAAAATTTTTCTGTAGATTACTATTACGGTAATCGTAATTTTCAATATCTGAAATAAATAAGGAGTCTTGTTGTGAATACGGAAAATAGCAATAAAAATAATTTAGAGTCAAGAAATGCCACGAAAGAATTAAGCCGCATTATTAAGCACCTATACGAAAGTTTTGAAATGCTATCCAGGTGGACACCCGAATTTTCTGCCAAAGAGTTTTTATTAATCCTGGCCCTCCGCGGCATGAAACCACACCGAGTTAGTGATCTGGCCCAAAAAACAGGTTTTTCAATAAGCACTGTCAGCTGGCTGGCAGACAGCCTTGTAAAGAAAAAAATTGTTACTCGCAGACGTGCAACCAACGACCGAAGGGTGGTAATGGTCAAACTTGCTCCAAAGGGACTGGATGCGCTTAATGAATACGATCGCATATTTGATGAAATTGCAGACATGTTTTACGGCGTGCTCACGCCCCAAGAACAAAAAGAATTCTTGAGGCTAAATAAAAAAGCAATAAAAAAACTCGAAGAAAAGGTGCGGACCAATTCAAAACCTTACGGTCAAACAATTACAACTAATTATTTCCTTTGGAAAGGAGAATATACCGATGAGTAAACCGGAGATTGAGAATGTAAAGCAGGGAGTTCTAGCAGGTGATTACGAAAACATCGTTTCTTTGTGCCAATCAGCTCTTGATTCAGGCGCTTCACCCAATGAAGTGCTTAGAAGAGGGCTGGCAGACGGTATGGGTGAGTTGGCCCGGAAATATGGTGCAAAAGGAATGTATCTTGATGCCGTCCTCTGGTCTACAACAGCTTTTACTTTCGGAGCCATGGCCCTTCAAGAAGCTCTCTCAACCACAGATAAAAAATCAAAAGGTAAGATAGTAATTGGCGTTCCTGATGGGCCTTGGACGATAGGACCCAGCGTTGTCACCGCAGTACTATCAGCTGAAGGTTATGAAGTAGTAAATGCAGGTTCCGATATTGGTCCATTGGCGATAGCCCAAAAGGCTAAAGAAGTTGACGCCGATTTTGTTGCTACGGGCTTATATTTAAGTTATCGATTAAACATGCTGGAAGAAATAGAGCAAGAGCTATTCCGGCTGGGCATCAGGCATAAAGTTAGGACGATAATTTCCGGCCCTTCCACTAATCAAGAGATAGCAAACCGTGTTGGAGCAGATGCTTATTCTGCAAATGCCGTAGAAATCGTCGATATCCTGAATCATTTCACCGAAGCCAAGAAAAAAGAGATGACCGGCAAGCAAAGAGTAATGGCCACTCTTAACCAGAAAGAACCGGACCGGGTTCCCCTGGTTCCTTTTGCCATGACTTTTTGCTCCAGGCAGTATGGCATACCTTACAGCGAATATGTTAGCAATGGTAAATTGCTGGCCGAAGCTCAAGTAAGCACAGCCAGACGCTTCGGTTGGGATACAGTAATTGCAGATTGCGACACCGCAGTTTATGCCGAGGCTGTAGGAGGCAAATCAATTATTCCACATGACGATGTTCCCAGATTAACCGGCCCGGCCATTGATCCCGCTTCGGCAGCCTCAGATTTTAAAAAGTTAAAAGATCCGGTTGAATATCTGGGTGAAGGCCGATTGCCTGAATTTTTGTCCAGCGTCAAATACATGAGGCAAATGGTTGGCGATGAACTCGCTGTTATTGGTTGGACTGAAGGCCCTTTTCAGGGGGCAATGTTGCTAATGGGTGCCGATCCCCAGGCAATCTTTTTGCTGCGGCGGGAAAAGGAGCTGCTGCATGAGATCCTGGATTGGTATGAAGAATATGCTTTTCAATGCGCAAAAATATTCGTGGAAAATGGGGCCGATATAATAGGCAGCGGTGAATCTGTAGCATATTACCTTTCCCCCGAAGCTTTCGAAGAATTTGTTTTACCCCATGAAAAAAAGCTCTATAGAAGAATTAATGAAGAACTCGGAACCAAAGTTCTGATTCACAGTTGCGGCTATGTGCCTCAATGTCTCAAATATGCCCCTTTGACCAATCCAGGTGGAGCAATCCAGTTTGATTACCAGGTGCCCCTTAAGTGGGCCAAGAACCTGATTGGCAATGAAATCACTCTTATGGGCAACCTGGATTGCAACCAGGTACTGCATTTGGGCAGCTCCCGTGAAGTGGAAGAGGCTTGCAGGGATGCAATCCTTGCAGCAGGTCCGGGAGGGGGCTTCTTTCTCTCCGGTGGTTGCGAGATACCGCGAGAGATGCCATATGAAAACATGCAGGCCATGCTCAGAGCATGTATCAAATACGGCACTTACCCAATTAATGTCGATTAGTTAAAAACCTTGATATATCTTTCTCGCCGAACTTGTGCTTGTAAAAATTGGGTTTGGCGACAGGGGAACTTAAAAAGGGTGGCACAAAAGCAATTAAGATATCGTGTCGAATCAGGATGTTTAAGAACAAGGTTCTTTGTGACAGGAGGCTTGACCATGGAAAAAAGAATTACGTTCACCCAAAAGCTCCTTTATACCCAGGGATGCCTTGGCCAGAACGTGGTTAACCTGGCCGTTGTTACCTGGGTGATTTATTTCTTTGCCGGCGGCGGTGGGCGAACACCCCTTGTCCCTATTGCCCTGGCCGGTTTTATCCTGGGTTTGGGTCGGGCAGTTGATATTATAACCGATCCATTAATTGGTTACTGGAGCGATCGAACCAACACCGGGATGGGAAGGCGAAAGCCTTTTATACTATGGGGAACTCCTCTCTTGGCTCTGGCTTTTTTCTTACTGTGGATGCCTCCTGTCGCTGAGGAAAGTTGGATAAATGTTATCTGGCTTTTTGTTTTCATAAACGCCTTTTTCACCATGCTTACCGTTACAGCAGTTCCCTATCGCTCCGTCATTCCCGATATCGCCCCGGATTCTCGCGAGCGGATTAATGTTTCGGCATGGAAGGTTGTATTCGGCACCATCGGCATTATGATTGCCTCAGTCGGAAGCGGTCCGGTTATAGCTGCCTTTGGCTACTCTACAATGGGGGCTATCCTGGCTGTGGTTGTTTTGTTTTCGTTCTGGCTGTCTTTACTCGGTATAAAAGAACGTCCCCGCAGTGAAATTGATTTAAAAACTACTCTTTCGCTTAAAAACTCGGTAATGCAAACTATAAAAAACAGGCATTTCCTGGCCTTTGCAGCGGCTATCGTAAGTTTTCAGGTAGGTTTCCAGGTTTTCATGATTGTTCTTCCTTTTTTTGTAACAGTAATTCTTGGAGAAGGGGAAGCCCGGGTAGCAATATACCAGGGAATATTCATAATAACCATGGTGGCAGCATTGCCTTTATGGATTTGGCTGGGTAACAGGATTGGCAAAAGACAAGGCCAACTCTTGTCCCTCTTGTTGATAGCATTGCTCTATCCTATCTATTCGTTTGTCGGATCTTTTCCCGGCTTAACTTTAAGCACACAAGCCATGATTTATTTTGCTGTATTGGCCATTCCTATATCCGGACTTTATGTATTTCCAAACGCCATAGTAGGTGATATATCCGATTATGATGAACTGAAAACAAACAAACGCCGTGAAGCCATGTACTATGCCGGTTTCGGGTTCATGGAAAAGCTGGCCTGGACCATATCGGCTTTCCTGGTTTCCATCCTTCTTCCTATATTTGGGTTCACAGTTGATAATCCGTTAGGCATCCGCCTGGTTGGTCCGGTTGTCGGAGTGATCAGCATCCTGGGTTTTATTGGTTTTCTTTATTACCGCCTTCCCGAATCAATTGCGGGGAAGAGCTTGGAAGAAATTGAAGGAGGGTGCATTAAATGAAAAATGAGAAAAAAATGAAATTGGGACTGCGTAATCCTTTACCCAAACAACAAAACAGGGCAGTAACCAGGATAAAAACAAAGGTCGAGCAAAAGGATCTTGAAGCACTGGTTCAAGCAGCTGAAAAGGCCGGGCCAGCTGTGGCGGAAAAAGCGGGCAGAACTGCCCAATCTGAAGCAAAGATTATAAGCGTCGATAAAATAGTTGTTGATGAAAGAGTCCGCTGGAAATGCATTATCCCCATTTGTTTCGGGTATGGCTCAAGCCCAAATTGCCCACCTCATTCTCCAACAGCTGAGGAAATGCGCAGAATTGTGAGCGGTTACGAGTACGGGATTTTCCTGCGTTATATGCCTCCGGTAAGCGACCATGTATATCCCGATTTTATTGCTAAAGGAGGGATGAATGTAAACGAGCTTAACGAAGTCGTCTCTATAGTAGAAACAGAAGCCCAGTATCAAGGCTACCCCCTGGCAATGGGATTTAAAGGTGGTCCCTGCTGCCTTTGCGGACTTTTTAGCCCGGAGTGGCTTGAGGAGTTTTTTGAGGGAAAAACTCCCGGGCGCTGTCCGGTCTTTCAAGGAAAAACCTGTCACCATTACCTCCAGGCCCGCCCCGCACTTGAGGCCTGCAGTGTAGATGTTTTTGCAACTGCTCGAAATGTCGGGTGGGACACCTATCTTCCTCTACCGGAGCACCCGGAGGAATCAGTGCCATGTGTCTCTTGGTATGGTTTGGTTCTTGTAGGATAGTCGGAAGATTTAACCGCAATAGATTACAGAAAATTCCTTGTCCTTAGGCTCAGAGTTATTGTCTAAAGACGGGACCCAAGATGCAAATCTGCACGATTGTAACCGTAAAGCAATTCCAAACCGGTACTCCAGGCCCTCTTACCACCGACCGCAGAGCGGTCGGCCTACGGATCGCTCTATATGGAGCGGCCGGACCGCCCTCATGTTTGAAGCCCACACAGTTGGGCCGGAAAATGTGATTAACCGCTGATATCCAGGCCTGCAGATCTCGGTCCGACCGGAGTAAAGGCGGTTTCTTCTACCGGTGCGAGGTAAATATGTTCGCTTCTCGCTCGCAACATCTCCCATAGATAGATAGTTGTTGTAATAATTGCCAAATCACGCTCTTAATACGCTGACAGGGTACTGGCAGCTCTGATCTCACTGGCTGCTCGAAAATATCGCTATAGATATTATGACTAATTATTCTTGAAAATAATACTAGTTTTGGTGCTAACTTTTTTTGGTGAAAAAATACGTAATTGTTTTGTTATAGTTAATATGATATACAATGGTTAAGGGGGTGTGGATATTGACTTAATATCTTTTTCGTTCTATGGTCAAAAGCCGCTTTTCCAGGTATTCAGTTAAAAACTTCATATTCCAATGTTAAGGAGGAACTGTTGTGGCTGAATTGTCTTATATGAAATATGACGAAAGTTGGTATGCCAAGCCGATTGGAGAAGTCCCGGATATTTCACTTGGCGAAATGCTCACCGGCTGTGCGGAAAAGTATAAAGATCAAAGAGCAGTAGTCTGCCTGGATGAAGAAATCAATTATCATGAATTAAACGACCTCGCAGAGAAGTTCGCCTCATTCCTTAGCAAAAGAGGCGTCAAAAAAGGTGATCGTGTTGCAGTGTTCCTGCCCAATTTAACTCAGCACGTGATAGCTTTTTTCGGAATAGTTAAATTGGGCGCAATTTCCGTGCCCTGTAACGTAATGCTGAAAGAAAGAGAACTGAAATATTATCTTGAAGATTCAGGCGCCAAAACAATAATTGTCCTGGATATGTTTTATGATGTAATCAAAAACGTAAGATCTGAAGTGGAGTTGGACACAATAGTTGTGTGTTCCTTGGGAGATTTTATGTCCCCGATAAAAAGAACCATGGGCAAGCTGCTGGGCAAACTAAAATCTTATGACATTCCTTTTGATCAAAAAACTGTTTTTAAGTTTAACGATGCTGTAAAAACCACGGTTCAACCCGGCAGCGTAGAAATTGATCCGAAAAACGATCCGCTACTTATTCTCTATACTGCCGGGACCACCGGTGAACCAAAAGGAGTGGTCCTAACCCATTACAATTTTATTTTCAACATAAAAAATACTATCTCAGGGGAAAGCGTTACCTCCAACGACATAAGTCTTACTTTATTTCCCATGTTTCACATTTCCGGATACATTCTTTTTACGCTCCCTTCTCTTTATTCCGGTTCTACTGTTATTCTTCATCCTCGTTTTGACGCAGCCGAATACATGCAATTGATTGACAAGTATAAAGTAACCCTGTTTGCTGCACCCCCGACAGTTTATGTGGCATTCTTAAACCACCCCGATTATGAAAAATATGATTTAAGCAGCCTCCGCTTTACCTACGGCTGTGGAGCTCCCGTACCAAGTCCTCTTCAAAAAAGTTGGAACGAACAAACCGGCCTAAACCTTATAAATGGCTACGGCCTAACCGAAACAACAGCTACGGCGGTGACTTCGCTTTCAGCCAAGAAAAACCTTGATCCTTCCTGTATTGGTGTTCCCATGGGGGGAGAGGTGGCAATTATGGATGAAGAGGGCGGCATTCTACCACGCGAAGAACAAGGTGAAATTGTATTCCGCGGCCCCCAGGTTCTAAAAGAATATTGGAACAAGCCGGAGGAAACCAAACGAGTTTTTACTGAAGACGGCTGGTTCCGCACCGGGGACGCCGGTTATATGAATAAGGAAGGTTTTGTTTATTTCGTTGAAAGAATAAAGGACCTGATCATTGCTTCCGGCTATAATATTGCCCCTGCAGAAGTGGAATCGGTAATCCAGGAGCATCCGGCAGTTCAAGAGGCAGCTGTAGTTTCAGTACCGGATGAATACCGGGGCGAAACGGTAAAAGCGTTCGTTATTTTGAAGGAATCTGAAAAAGGCAACGTAACGGAACAAGAAATTATTGATTTTTGCAAGGATAAACTGGCTGCTTACAAGTATCCACGAAAAGTGGAATTTATTGATGAGCTGCCCAAATCACCGACTCAAAAAGTACTGCGCAAAATACTGAGGGAAAAAGGATAAACAGCTAAATGCCGGCAGTCACCACAAATTGTCGCAACCTTTATTATTATAAAGGTTATCTTGACCCTAAAGACTACAAATATTCATGTTATGCCGGCTGGTTTAAAAACGGGACCGCGGCTATATTGTTGAGAGTCGCAAAAAAAAGAAATGAATATACGCGGAGGTTCCAATGTTTATTCTTTGGATACTGAAGCATAACTTAATGCTAATCCAGGCATTAACTCCTCCCTTATTATCGGAGTGCCCGATGATATAGGGGGACGGAGGTGAACCAATGAAAATAATTGACTGTTTATGTAACCTGCCAACTAAAGAAGGCATTATTGATCAAATAGTCGGCCTCCCCCCACAGATGACAAACTACCTGGAAAGGGTTTTTGGGCCTCGTGTGGCTCCCATGCTGGGAATGACCGCTGAGGAACTGGGTAAGATCAAAAAAGACATGAGTGAAGATGAACTGGCCGGTTTCTTGGAACCCCGCGTTGAACCTCTGGCTCAAACCGAGGAGCAGTTTATTGAAACCCTTGATCAATGGGGAGTCGAAATAGCCTGCCTTTTTAATTTTGACGAAGAAACTGTATCCGGGATTAAAGGCTTGCCAAACGATTACTATGCTGAAGTGGTCAAAAGGCACCCGGACCGTTTTCGTTGCTTCGCAGGCATTGACCCGCATAAAGGAATGGATGCAGTTAAAGAAATAGAGCGGGCTGCCAAAGAACTGGGATTGCACGGAATTGCCATGCGCCCGTTCATGCACCAGATTCCCGCTGATCATCGTAAATTTTATCCCCTTTATGCTAAATGTGTGGAATTGAACCTGCCGGTATGGCTTCACCATTCGGTTAGTTTCGCCACGCTGCCAATGTATACAGCTCATCCATCACACCTGGACCAGGTGGCTTTAGACTTTCCCCAGTTAAAAATTATTGCCGGACACGGAGGCTGGCCCTGGACCACAGAATTAGCCGCTGTTGCCTGGAGACATCCCAACATTTATATCGACTTTTCCTCGCTCAGGCCGCGCTACGTGGGCAAACCCAACACCGGTTGGGAGCCGATCATTCACTACGGGAACAACATTCTATCCGATAGAATAGTTTTTGCATCAACCTGGCTTTTTCTCGGAATGAGTGTGCCTGAAATGGTAGCCGAAATCAAAGAGTTTCCTGTTAAAGAAGAAGTTTTGCCAAAATGGCTTTATCACAACGCCGTTCGTTTGCTGGGTTTGGACGAAAAATAAAACACCGGGGAGGTTAATTAATGATGCTCAGTGACATTGGCTACACAAAAAAAGATCATGTTGGTCTGATTAAGCTTAACCGCCCGGAAACGCTAAATGCATTGCGTCGAGAAACCTGGGAAGATCTCCATACTGTTTTTCAAGAAATGACAAAAGACGAATATATCCGTTGTGCCGTGATTACCGGTGAAGGCAAAGCTTTTTCCGCCGGGCAAGACCTGACCGAACTAAGCGCACTTTTTAGTGAAGATATTGATCATGCCGTTATTCGTCAAACCCTCGAATTGATGCAGGGCGTAACCAGGCAGATACTGGATTTGCCCGTACCACTCTTAAGTGCTGTAAATGGTTATGCCGTGGGGGCCGGAGCAGAAATTGCCGTTGCTTCTGATATCTGCTTTGCTTCTAATAATGCCGGTTTTCAGTTTGCAGAAGTAAAAGTTGGCCTGTTCGAAACCAACGCTGTAACCTACCTTCTACCACGACTCATCGGATTGAGTAAAGCCAAAGAATTATTGCTCACCGGCAGAAAAATTGATGCAGCAGAAGCGAAGCAAATCGGGCTGGTTTTTAAAACCTGTCCTGCCGACAACCTGTTGAAAGAAACAATGGATCTGGCGGAAAAAATTGCCGCCAACGCACCAACTTCAGTGCGGCTGGTAAAGTCATGTTTAAACAAATCCGGGGAAATAGGCGTTGAAGAAGCCATGTATAATGAGACCGAGGCTGTGCTAACCTGTTTAAATACTGAAGATTTTAGAGAAGGCATAATATCCTTTGTTGAAAAGCGCAAACCACAATTTAAGGGACGTTAATAGCGGGGATTAATGAGAGTAATAAGCAGAAGGGGTGACTGCCTGCCGAGGGCCACCCCTTCTGCTTGTAAGATTATTATACTATTCAAGCATGAGCTCCAACTCCACCAGGTTTTCCACACTGCCGTCCTTGGGTGATTCTGAGTATATTTCCACCTGGAGCTGCTCGCCGCTTTCTACCTCTTCAGGAGCAACAAGTTCTACAATAAAGTGTCCCCAGTGGTAGCCGTGACCGCTGAAAGCGATGCCGCTCTCAATTTCTTCTCCGGCGCCGTCCAGGAAGTTATAAAGGACTGTGCCTTCAAAAACCTGCTCGATTCCTTCAACCTCAAACTCCCGCGGCACTGTGTCCTGCGGAGCGGGTGAAATAATGCGGATGTCTTCTTCACCGGCGGTCAGCGGGGGGAGCCAATCAAGGTTATACAGCATGGGAACAAAACCTTCGTCTCCTTCGGCAACGAATTTTACCGGCAGGTCCGTCGGTTCAACCATCTCCAGGTCGTAGGGGTAAGTGATAACCTGAATAACCGGCTCATCTTCTTCCGGTTTGG
>PUNU01000014.1 GCA_003551865.1 Syntrophomonadaceae bacterium | reverse complement strand
TTTACCGCCGATAATCTGCCGGGTCCCGGTTACCGGGAAGCGGCTGCAGCCCTTTTCAAAACTTTTCTCAGTGATTACACAATTAATGAAATCAAAGATGCCGTAGGCGCGGCTTACAACCCGGAAAATTTTGACCACCCATCGATAGCCCCGGTGCGCAGGATTTCCGAAGCTCTCTATTTTCTGGAGCTCTGGTACGGTCCCACTTGCGCTTTTAAAGATATTGCCCTGCAGGTTCTGCCTTATCTGATGCGCACCGCCGTGCATAAATGCGGAGAAAATGCAGAAATTGTCATCCTTGCCGCTACCTCCGGAGATACGGGAAAGTCGGCCCTTGAAGGATTCCGTGACGTTCCGGGAACCAGAATTATCGTCTACTTCCCGGAAAAAGGAGTCAGTGAAATCCAAGAACTGCAGATGACCACTCAGGAAGGCAAAAATGTCGAGGTAGCCGCGGTGAAAGGCAACTTTGATGACACCCAGGCCGGGGTAAAGCAAATCTTTAGCAACCTTGATTTGGCCGAACGGCTGGAAAAGAGCGGGTTCCGTCTTTCCTCGGCCAACTCGATCAACTGGGGCAGGCTGCTTCCGCAAATCGTCTACTACTTTACCACCTACCGTGCGCTAATTGAACAAAAAGAGCTGCGACCGGGAGAAAAAATTAATTTCGTCGTTCCTACCGGCAATTTCGGCAATATCCTGGCCGGTTTTTATGCCTGCCGCCTGGGGCTGCCCGTTAATCGCTTAATCTGCGCCGCCAACCGCAACAACGTGCTTTCCGACTTTATTATCAGCGGCCGTTACAACAGCCGCCGCAAACTTTATCCGACCCTCTCTCCTTCGATGGACATCCTGGTCTCAAGCAACCTGGAGAGGCTTCTTTTTGAAATAACCGACCACGACCCGGAGCGCATTGCCGGCTGGATGGAAAAGCTGAAAACCGAAAAAGAGTATGCGATCGACGGCGAAACCCTCGCCAGTTTGCAGGAATTTTTCTGGTCTGATTACGCCGATGACGAAGAGACCCTGCAAACAATAGCCTCAGTATACCGGGACTTCGGCTATCTAATCGATACCCATACCGCCGTGGGCAAGTCCGTTTTGGACAAGTATCGGAGCCGGGAAAAAGATCACTGCCGCACCGTGATCCTGTCCACTGCCAGCCCCTTTAAATTTACCGGCAGTGTAATCCGCGCCCTGCTCAAAAACAGCAATTTGAAAAATGTCTCGGAGCTTGAGATGATGAAGATCCTGGCCCGGGAAACAGGCACCACCATACCGGCCAACCTGGCCGAGTTGGAAGAAAAACCGGTCAGGCACAATAAGGTGATTACCCCGCATGAAATGCCCGATCACCTGCTAACTGTGCTGAATATGGCCTGAAAATACCCTTTCTTCTCAAAATATGCAGTTACCGGGAGCGGCACTGCTTAAGGTTTAATGTTAAAGCTTTTACGACCGGCAAGTTTGACTTGCCGGCAGCTGCTTTGATACGATTTAACCACTCACTAAAAGGGGAGGATTTAATGAAATGGAATACACGAAAGTTCCTGCAGAAAAGCTGAGATTGGAGCACGGGCACGAAGAACTGACTGAAACCGGCCCGGTTGAAAAGGAGGCCGGGGAAAAGGTCAGCATTGTTGGCCAGGATCGGGCCCTGCACGCACTGGAGTTCGGCTTGAAAATACCAAGCCATGGGTTTAACATCTACGCTTCGGGGTTGCCCGGAACGGGAAAAGAAACAGCGGTTAAAAACTACGTGGACAAAATTGCCGCCGAACTGCCGAACCCCTCCGATGTTTGTTACGTCAACAACTTCAAATCCCCTTATCAGCCCCGCAATCTTGTCCTGGCGGCGGGGCAGGGCCCGATCCTGGCCAAAGACGTGAAAAACCTGGTGGAGAGGGCCCGCGAGGAAATCCCGCGCGCCTTTGAAGGTGATGAATACATGGCCCAAAAAGAGAAGATGACCGGCGAATCCAACGAACAAAAGCAAAAACTTTTTAACGAACTCAACCAGAAAGCCACAGAGAAAGGCTTTGTTATCCAGAGCACTCCCGGCGGGTTTATGCTGATTCCCCAGAAAGACGGGACCCCCATGCAGGACCAGGACATTCAGGCTCTTTCCGAGGAAGAAAGAAACGCTATTTATGAAAAGAAAAGAGAGCTGGAAGAAGAATTAAAGTCAACCATCCGGGAAGTCAGAAACATTGATAAAAAACTGGCTGAAGAAATAAAAGAACTTGACCGCAAAGTGGCTCTCTTTGCCGTGGAGCACCTTTTCCAGGAACTGCTGGAAAAATTTAAAGATAATCAGAAAGTGGTGGACTACCTCAAGGAAATGCAGGAAGACATGATTGAAAATATAAACCTGTTCAGGCAGCAGGAACAACAGCAGCAGCCTCTTCCCTTCCCCATGCCCTGGGACCAGGAGTCAAGCTTTAAAAAATACCAGGTCAATGTAATAGTGGATAATTCCCAAATCGAAGGTGCGCCGGTAGTTCTGGAGCTAAACCCCACCTACACTAACATTTTTGGCAGGATTGAAAAAGAAACCCAATTCGGGGGGCTGGTAACAGATTTTACCATGATCCGTGAAGGAGCCCTGCACAAAGCCAACGGCGGGTTCTTAGTGGTCAGGATTGAGGAAGTGCTGAAGAATCCGTTCACCTGGGAAAGCCTTAAAAGAGTAATTAAAAGCGGAGAGCTGGAAATTGAAGAACCGGGCGAACGCCTGGGTTTTGTAACCACCAAATCACTGCGCCCCGAACCTCTCAAGCTTGAAGTAAAAATAGTAGTCATTGGCTCCCCCATATTCTACCACCTGCTTTACATCCTGGACATGGACTTCAGGGAGCTGTTTAAAGTAAAAGCGGACTTTGACACCGTGATGGTACGCAATGAACAAAATATCCGAAATTACTATGCCTTTGCCGACTCTTTTTGCCAGAAAGAAAACTTAAAACAGCTGAGCCAATCGGCCGCAGCCAAGATCGTAGAGCACGGATCGAGGCTTGCCGAAGACCAGCAAAAACTGTCCACCCGTTTTGCCGAAATTGCCGATATTGTAAGAGAAGCCTGCTACTACGCCGACAACAGCAGCGAGGAATACGTGCAGGCCGAACATGTAAACCGGGCCATCGAAGCCAAGATATACCGTTCCAACCTTATCCAGGAAAAACTCCAGGAATCGATGGAAAGAGAATTTCTATTAATCGACACCGAAGGAGAAAAAGTTGGGCAGGTTAACGGGCTCTCGGTCATGCAGACAGGAGATTATGCGTTCGGAAAACCAACCCGGATAACCTGCAGCCTGGGAATGGGCAGGGGAGGCGTAATCGACATAGAAAGAGAAGCACGTCTCGGAGGTCCCCTCCACACCAAGGGAGTAATGATTCTCAGCGGCTACCTCTCTTCGATGTACGCCAGGGAAATGCCCTTGACCCTTTCAGCACGGCTTGTTTTCGAACAAAGCTATTCCGAAGTTGAAGGTGACAGCGCTTCCAGCACCGAACTTTATTCCATTCTTTCCTCCCTGGCCGATGTTCCGTTAAAACAAAACCTCGCGGTCACAGGTTCCATCAACCAAAAAGGCGAAGTTCAGGCTATCGGCGGCGTCAACGAAAAAATTGAAGGCTTTTTCGAATTGTGCAAAGCAAGAGGTTTAAGTGGAGACCAGGGTGTAATTATCCCCAGGAGCAATGAACCCAACCTAATGCTGAAAGAATCCCTTGTCGAAGCGGTGCGAGAAGGCAAGTTCCATATTTACGCTGTTAGCACAGCAGAAGAGGGCATCGAACTCCTGACGGGCATTAAAGCCGGTGAAAGAAAAGAAGACGGCACCTTTGAAAAAGACTCCATCAATGACAGAGTACAGCAGGCTCTAAACTCTTACGCAGAAAAAATGAAAAACTTCGGCAAAACCGAACAAAACTGGGAAACAGAAGAACGGGAAGATTAACCAACAGAAGCAACACAGGGGGACGGTTCTTTTGTGTTGTTTAAAAACTACATAGTGATGGTTTTTTATTGTTTAGCACAAACAACACAAAAGAACCGTCCCCCTGTGTTGTGCTAAAGCCACGCTTTACCGGCGGCGGTAATTTCCACATTGCTGTGGGAAAATGCCGCTTCTTTAACCCGGCCTTTTTCCACGATCATTTCCAGTTCAGTTATATCCGGTCCGCCCAGCTCTCTGCCGCCGCCGCATTCTATTTTCAGAGAAATCGTCTCGGGACCATTCGCAGAAACCTTAGGGAGTTCTCCCCAGGCCAGGGCGGCAATGCCAAGCGCCACCGTGCCGGTGCCGCAGGAAGGTTCGAAATAATCGGCTTTTACGCAGTGAGGGTAAATCACTCTCATGTCACCACCGTACTGCGGATTCCGGTCATACAGGGCAGCATTGTACTCCATCTCCCCGGTTTCCCCGGCGAATTGATCCTGGATTGTGGTCAGCATTTCCCTGGTGCGCCGATCCCAATTTATAAAATCGGCCCAGGGAAAAATTGATTTGCAGCGGTCGGCTTCCAGCACCAGGAATTTACCGGCCTGCATTACCTCGAGTCCTTCATAATGAAGGGGTTTAATACCTCGCCGGTAACATTCACGGACGAAAGCAGTCATGTCAGTTTTTATACGCTTTGCTCTACCTTCGGCACTTTCGATATAAAGTTTGGTGGGTCCGCAGTCAGTATCGAGCAGGACTTCCGTCCGGGCAGCATGCCTGTCTATGCCGAAAATATCGCCGAGATCGGTTTCGATCAAAGCCGCACCCAGCACCTGGGTGAATCCTCCACAGGCACTGATAAAGCACTGTGAAGTAGGCTCGGCAATTTTTACCTTCAGCCCGGAATCTCCTTCCCGATGGTAAAGTATGCCCACTTCATGGCCGTACAGGTATTCGGGCTTGAGCAGTTTTACTGCAGTTTCCAGCTCTTTTTCCGGCGGCATTTGTTCTCCCAGCACCAAAATGATTAAATTGCCGCCCATATGTCCGCGGACAAAGTCAAGCTCCAAGGCCGTGTTCTCCTCTCACCGTTTCCATTTCCCCATTAATTAATTCTTAGAGCCCTGTAAATTATAGTTGTCCAGGTTTTTTGGGGACATGTTACGAGAACATGCCCCCGACGGTCCATCTTTTAACACCGGGAGAGAGGATAACCTCCCTCTCACCCCATCCCTCTCCCACCGGGGGAAGAGGGAGAAAAGCCGGTCATTCGATAGAAACTTCCTCCCCCTTGAGGGGGTCGAAGTAGGGGTGGAACAGAATTGTTAAGGACAACCAAAACTAAAACGAACAGCTCACCTGATGCAGCAAACAAGTCTCACTTCCAACCTCTCACTTCTCAACTGCCGGCAATTCCCAACGACTCGCTTTATGTTCGCTTCAGGCTTGCAGCATCTCCTATTCCTATAGATATAGAGTTGTTGTAAAAATTGCCAATTTACGCTCTTAATACGTTGACAGGGCGCCAGACCAGGGGGACAGCTTTTAAATACCGTAATCCCCCCGCATCAATTTTCCCTCGGGTGAAACTCACCCTTTAAGATGAAACAGGTTTCAGTAACAGTGCCCCAGTTTGCGCACCTCGTTGGTCCGCGTCGGGAGGCAGGGACAGACGTTATCCTGGATGTTTTCAAAACGACAGGGACAATAAAAATCACCGAAAAGCCGGTGCTTTTCTATCAAGCCTTCGATAACCAGCTCTTTGTCCTCGTTAAATACGTATCCGCGCAGACGGGCGTAGTTATCCACTCTCCTGCGGATCTCCGTCTCGGGGTCCTGCGGCAGACGGGCGGCGTTAACTTCCGGTTCCAGCGCATTTACTTCCAGCTCGGCTCCGCAAACCGTGCAAACAACTACCTGCCCCGGTTCAAGCTCCCCCCGGTATACAAAAGACACCCGGCAAACTTCACAAAAAATCTTATGTTTCATCTTTCAGGGCCCCTTCTATCTCTTCCTGCTTAAAGCCCTGGATGACCTGGTCATTGATAACAGTCACCGGGAAAGCACGTTTGCCGGTCAGTTTCTCCACCTCGGCAAGGGCTTTCTTTTGCTCTTCTCCCTGGGCCAAATCCACTTCAAGCACATCATACTGTACATTGTTTTCATCAAGCAGTTTCTTGACTTTCTTGCACCATGGGCAGGTGCTTATAGAGTATACTTTAACCATTTAAAACACCTCACTTTATTTCTTGGCCTTTATCATCGAATATACTGTTTTGCATAACTACAAAGCGGGCCGAGGAGATCACATCCAGTTCTTTAACCTTTTTAACCGCCTCAGGGCTCATCTCTTCATCCACCTGCAGCACCATCATCGCTTCTCCACCGGCTTTTTTGCGTCCCAGCTGCATGGAAGCAATATTGACATTTTCGTTACCCAGCAGGGTGCCGATTTTGCCAACTACCCCCGGCCTGTCATTATGAGTGGTAACCAGCATATACCTGGACGGTATAATCTCAATCCGGTAATCGTCGACCCGGACCAGGCGCATGTCATTATTAAGCAGGGTCCCGGAAATATGGTGTTCTTCAGTGCCGGACCGCGCCGACATTGTAACCAGGTTGCTGTAATTTTTTTCTTCTGTAGTGGAGGTTTCCCGTACAGAAATCCCCCTGGCCCTGGCTATATAGGGGGCATTAACCCAATTGACCCCGTCTCCAATAATATGGCGAAAAAAGCCGATCAGGCAGGAGATGGTCAGGGGGGCCAACGGCTTGCCGGTTATCTCACCGCTGTAAATAAGCTCGATTTCATCGACTGAACCGCCAAACATCTGCAGATAAAAACTACCCATTATCCTCATTAACGGCAAAAACGGTTCCAGGGCCTCCCTTGCTTCCGGCATCAGGGCCGGCACGTTTACAGCAGAAACTATCGCTTCTCCCTGCAGGGCCTTGACAACCTGTTCAGAAACCTGCAGGGCTACATTGGCCTGGGCTTCACGGGTAAGCGCTCCGAGGTGAGGAGTGGCGATTACATTATCCAGTTCGAGAAGCTTGCAGTTCTTCGGAGGCTCCTCCTCAAAAACATCGAGGGCCGCCCCGGCCACTCTGCCTTCCTGGAGGGCACTGCAGAGGGCGTCTTCGTCAATTAACCCTCCCCTGGCACAGTTAATAATCCGCGCCCCGGTTTTCATCATCGCTATCTCTTTTTCTCCGATCAAATGTCGGGTGGAAGAACCCAGGGGGAGGTGGAGGGTAATAAAATCAGAGCGCTGCAGCAGCTCTTCCAGGCCCACCATCTCGATGCCAATCTTGTCAGCCTGCTCGCCGGATATATACGGGTCATGGCCGATTATGTTCATATCCATAGCCCGGGCCCGACGGGCCACTTCACTGCCAATCCGCCCGACACCGATAATACCCAGGGTCTTGTTGTTAAGCTCGACTCCGGTATAACGGCTTCTGTCCCATTCCCCCCGCTTGACGGAAAGATTGGCTTCGGCTACATTGCGGGCCATGGAGGTGAGCAGGGCAATTGCATGTTCAGCCGCCGAGATAGTATTTCCATGGGGGGCATTGATCACTATTATGCCCTTTTCACTGGCCTTATCAACATCGATATTGTCAACCCCGACGCCGGCCCGGCCGATGACCTTCAGGTTGGTTCCGGCTTCAATCACCTCAGCCGTCACTTGTGAGCGGCTGCGCACAACCAGGGCATCGTAAGCACAGACCTCTTCGATCAGCCCGCCCTGGGTCAAATCCGGCCTGTAATCTACGTCTGTATGCCGCTGTAAATACTCCAGCCCCTCCGGGGATAAACTGTCACTTACCAGTACCTTCAAAAAACCGCACCTCCGAACCTAAAACCGGCAAAATTGAATTATAAAGTAAATATACCATAAAAATCGGCTTTTATACAATTACCCGCGACGCCCGGAAAGTTTAATTGACCCCTCCGGGCAAAGCTCCTGACAGCAGTAACAGCGGATGCAACCTTCAAGATCAATTACCGGCTGACCGTTTTCAGAACTGATCACCTGGGCGGGGCAGTTTTCATAACAGATGCCGCAGCGAGTGCATAATCTGTTGTCGATATGGGGATAGGGTCGGCTCCTTACTGTCAGCATGTTGCCTAACCAGGCCAGGGGATAAAGCAGCGCTGTAAGGCCGAGACTGCCCGAAGCGGCAGGTCCCCGGTCAAAATTGGTTGCCCGGCATTCTTCGAGGGGCACACCCTTAATATCTATATCCTTTAAGTCCGCTCCCGCAAGCTGCATTTCCCGGGCAGCGGTGATTGTCGGCACCTGCCAGGGTTGGAAGCCGGTAACCGCCGCCGCAGTGCAATCGAGAGCTACCGCATTCGGTGAAGCCATCAGCAGCCCCAACTGCCGCGGCCTGCCTTTGCGCGGCCCGGTTCCCTCCATAGCGACAACCGCGTCGAGAATTGAAAAAACCGGTTTAACCGCCAGGTAAACATCAATCAATAAGCGCGAAAAGTCAAGAGGCAGGGGATAGTTGAGGTGAAAGCGTTTTTTATGCCCGCCAACCACACAGCCGTAAATATTTTTCACCGCCCCCGTCAAACCGGTTAAAGAATGGGTTTTCAGTTTGCCCATATTGATCACGAGATCAACCTGCCGCAGTTCAGCAGCCAGGGGGATGGGCCTGTTCCAAAAACCGGCTACATTTACAGGGACTTCATCTTTGAACAGAAGCATTTCCGCCCCCGTTACTTCCATTACATCCTTCATGCCGCACAAGTGGTGAGCCTTTTCCTGGTCGTCATTTCCCGGGCTGTCGCCGATATAAGCCCTGCCCCCTGCATCCTGAACCAGTTCGGTCACGACCTGCATCACCGCGGGATGGGTTGATACAGCTTCCGCAGGGCGGGCGGCGGAAAGCATGTTTGGCTTTAAAAGAACCTTTTGTCCCGGCCTGACGATAGAGTAGATACCGCCAAAGGGTTCCAAAAGCTTCTCAATAGCAAAATGTAGTGTTTGCCGGTGATAACGGTCACAGCGTATCACAGATACCGTAGGCATATTACCCCAACCTATTAAAATGGTAATTACCTTACAATCCTTAGCAGACTACAACTATACTGCCAAAGAAACAGGCAATGTTTTAAAATCACTTTGCTCCGCTACAATCAGGAAAAACTCCCGGCCAGGCCGTGGAAAGCCTGTCAACCAGGGCCCCTGACAACACAAACTTAATTGACAGAGCACTATAAATGCAGCCCACTTTATGCAGCCAAGCCGGTAAAGAAAAAATTACAGCAGAGAAGCTGCTTCTTTGTCGGCGAGAAGGGTGAATTCACGGTGGAGCTGCAGCAGAGAGGCGGGAAATTCTGTTGAGACTCTTCCGCTGAAGCAATGTTTCAGGGCCTCGGCCTTACTTTCTCCACTGGCAAGAAGCAGAAGATTTGAAGCCCTCATGATTGTCCCTATTCCCATGGTAATAGCCTGGCGCGGCACTTCAGAACGGGATTCGAAAAAGCGGCTGTTTGCTTCGATCGTCTCTTCAGCCAGGTCAACAAGGGAGGTATAAACAGGCAGTGATACATCCGGCTCGTTAAACCCGATATGGCCGTTTACACCGATACCCATCAGCTGCAGGTCAATGCCGCCGGCTTCTCTGATTTTCTGTTCGTACTCCCTGCAAGCTTCGCCGGTTTCTTTTTTGTAACCTTCGGGAATGTGGATGTTGTGCGGCTTAATATTGACATGCTTAAAGAAATGCCGATGCATATAATAGTGGTAGCTCTGCCGGTGATCCGGCGGCAGACCGACATACTCGTCCAGGTTAAAAGTAACAACTTCGCTGAAATCAATCCTGCTTTCCCGGTAGATGTCGACCAACCGGGCATACATCCCTTCGGGAGTCGAACCGGTGGCCAGCCCCAAAACTGCATCTTTTTTTCGAACGATCTGTTCAACCACTAAAGCTGCGGCCTTTTCACTCAGTTCCCGGTAATCTTCAACTATTATCTTATTAATTTTAAATCCCCTTCCCGGTTTCAACTAAAATATTTCGTAACTACTCAGGCCTAACCCGCTAAGCCACAGGGGACGGTTCCATCGTTTTCCCTTCGGCCTTCGCTGCGCTCAGGAACGCTCGAACCGTCCCCATGGCGCCGCTTTTCATTCAACAAGGACAATAGGCTGAGTAGCTGCAATATTTCTTCTTTCTCTTCTGTGGCATAAAACAATGCCGTAAGCTCATTTTGGCCGTTTAGGGTTTCAACTTCCAGGTCGGACATTAATCCTTTCTCCGCGTCAGCTTCTGCTTATCCTGGTTTTGCTTAATTTTTACCACCATCCCCGGGGGATAATATCCCCGGGCTGTGGTATTGGGATAAAGCAGTACCCCTTTGCCCAGCAGGGTTCCCGGGGCGGTCACTGTGTTGCAGCCTGTTTCCACACCGTCCCCCAGAATCGCCCCGAATTTCCGCAGGCCGGTTTTATAAGTCTGATTGTTAACCTGCAGGACAACCGGAGAATCGATAATCTTTAGGTTGGCCAGTTTGGTTCCGGCGCCAAGGTTAACCCTTCCCAGGATACTGTCACCGATATAGGCAAAATGGCCGGCTTTGCTTCCTCCGAGCATTACGGAAGACTTGATCTCGGTGGTATGGCCGACCACACAGCCGCTTCCGATCAAAACATCACCGCGAATGTATGCGCCGTGGCGGACCTCGGTATTGTCCCCGATGATGGCCGGTCCCTTGATCAAGGCACAGGGTTCAATTGTAACTCCCCTGCCGATATAAATCCGGTCATCCAACATGGACGCTCCGGCATAGACAATGCTCGCTCCCTCCAGGTCAACTCCATCTTTCTTCACTACCGGCTTTTTCCCTGTAGAATCGATAACAAAGCCGGAATCGATCACATTGCCTTCATAAATAACAACCGTATCGCGGACAAAGGTCCCGCCCCTGCGGACCGCTTCGACATTGGGCTCAAGGTTTTCATTTATAAACGGTTTTATATTGTTTAGGGCTTCCCAAACATACTCGGTCCCACCGAAAAGCACCCTGAAAGGGTTTTTGTTTAGATCGAAAAAATCTCCCGCCTTTAGCAATACTTAAACCTCCCCTGCATTCATTATATCCGGCCGCTGCATCTCGATCTTTATTTGATTTTTAGAATACAGGGTAATTATATACAGGCACAAGCTGGGAAGCAATATCAAATTCCGGCAAAGGGGACAGCCCTGTAAATACGCTGCCCCCTTTTTCCCCTAAAAAAAGATTATTAATGCTTGCGGCCAATTATTATCTACTCAGTTAATCAACAACCCGCACCTGCTCCAGCCGGCGAAACCCGGTTAGCCGGATGCCAATTTTTGGTAATCTGAAATAATTCCGGGCACCGTTTGGGCGGCGTCCCCCCAGAGTTTGATCACGTTTTCCTGCTCGTAGAGGGTATTGTCAACCCCGGAATAGCCGGGCTTGTCGTCCAAATTGCAGACAATGATCGTCTTCGCTTCAGAAGCCTTCAGCACCGGCATCCCGTAAATCGGCGTGCCCTCCGCCGTTGTGGCCGCCGGGTTGATAACGTCGCTGGCTCCCACTACCACGACGACGTCAGCTTCCGGAAATTCCGGGTTGATCGTGTCCATGTCATAAAGCTTTTCGTAATCAAGCCCGGCCTCGGCCAGCAAAACGTTCATATGACCGGGCATCCGGCCGGCCACCGGGTGAATGGCCACCTTGACCTCTTTGCCTTCCTTTTCCAGGGTGTCAATCAGGTCTTTTACCGCCTGCTGGGCCTGGGCCAGGGCCATCCCGTAGCCGGGCACCACGATCACTTTCTGCGCTTCACGCAGCAGAACCGGAATTTGCTCTTTTGTAACAGCCTTTTCTTCAAAAGCCGTTTTTCCCGCCTGTGCTTTTTCCCCGGCTTTTTCTACCTCTTGTCCTGCTTCTTGATATCTACTGGTGATTTCA
>PUNU01000096.1 GCA_003551865.1 Syntrophomonadaceae bacterium | reverse complement strand
TGGATGGGGGCATTTTTTCAACCGCAGATTACGCAGATTTACGCAGATAGGTGCATTATTTTATGATTTATTGCTGTTATCTGCGTATATCTGCGTTATCTGCGGTTTTTATGTTTTTTTTTGCAGGACGATGTTTCTCCCTCGGGGTATCAGGCGCTTCGCGCCGGCGGTCGGGCTTGTATGAAACACGGTTTTTTCGTTCTTCGTTGTTTGTTGATAGTTAACTTCAAAATTTCAACATCGACAAAATTTCTCCCTCGGGGTAGCCGGCCCGCTTGGCCGCCGGCGGATGGGGGTGTTTATTTTACCCTCCCAGATTTATCGCGTCCACCTCAATGTCCCGCAAAAATTCCCGCGCCTGCTCGGCGTAAGGACCATTATCTACTAGATCAAGGACATTTGAAAAAGCTTGTTGAGCTTCATCTTCCCGCTTGAGAGCAAGTGCATTCCGACCTTTCCCCGACCAGGCGGCGGTTTGAACTGAAAGTTGACCGTCCGATTGCTCGATAATCTTTTCAAAAACCGTCAACGCTTCAGCGAATTTTTCTTGAGCCTCCAAAGCATAAGCCTGGCCGAGCAATGCCGGAATTCGATATTCCTCGGCCGAAAATTCTTTTGCCACTTGCGCGAACGCCGCCGCCGCCTCTTCATAGTTCTGTTCCTCCTGAAGCAGCATGTTCCCTTTGCGTAACAGTGCCATAGCGGAAAGTTCCTGACTCTCATATTCAGCAGCCAAAATAGCCAGCTCCTCGCTTGAACCGGCAGTATCCAATCGACTGTATGCGGCGGCCCGTTCCGCCTCGCGCGTGGCAATAAATCGAAAAGCCAAAAGTGCCGCCAGAATTATTACCAGAAGTCCCCACAGCAGGGGGCGCCAGTAAGGCGCGATATATTCTTCAAAAAAGGTTATAACTTGATATTCCGCCGCATTGTTCGCCTTGCCCCCGGCAGGGGTGCTGGAAGATGAATTATCAGCCGCTTTCTGTTGTTGTGCTTTCTTTTTGTTCATAATTTATTTTTCCCTTTTATTATCGGTTGGGATCAAGCAGGTCACGCAATTTCTCGCTGGATTTTGTTTTCTTTTCTTCTTCCTCTTCCTGCCGATTATCCTGTTTCTCCTCTCCTGAAATTTCTACTTGTCCGCCCTCCCCTTTCCGCTCTGCAGCCTCTGATTTTATTGGTTGTTCTTCATCGCCATCGAGATGTTCGAGAATACGCTTTTTATCCTTAGCGGCAGCGACAACCCCATCTTCTCCCTCGCCTTCCCCTGCACTTTCCCCTTGAACTCCGCTTTCCGCCGGGCCAGCTTCCGGCACTTGCTTTGCCAGTTGCTGAAGTGCTCGTTGAGAATCCTCTTTCTGTTTTTTTCCACCTTGGTCTGAATCAAGAAATTCAGCGATCCCAGTGCCGGCTCGGGCGCCGGAGATCTCCGCGGTCCCCGCCTGAGCCTGTTTGATGACATCCAGGAAAAACTGCTCCAGGCTTATCCGAGGATGATCGATCAATAATTCTCCGTCCCCCGTTTTTTCCGCCAGAAGATGAGTGAGTTCCGTCAAATCTTCCTGAGACATGGCAGGTGCGACAATCCGGGTCTGATCCTTGATTTTCAAAAGTTCCTCAACGGGACCCTCTGCCCAGATCCTCCCCCCGTACAAGACTGTTACAGTGTCACATACATCCTCAACATCAGCCAGCAGATGGCTGCAAAGTAAAACTGTTTTCCCTCGCTCTGCCAAAACTCTTATCACATCCTTGATCTCCCGGCAGGCAATCGGGTCCAGCCCGGCTGTCGGCTCGTCGAGAACCACTAAATCCGGGTCGTTGATCAAAGCCTGGGCCAGGGCCAAACGTCGGGCCATACCCTTGGAATATTCTCCGACTGTGCGGCTTCCGGCGCCACTGAGCCCAACCATTTCCAGAAGTTGACCACTCCGCTTACGTCGTTCGCCGGGGTCAATTCCCAGCAGTGAACCGAAAAAATCCAAGGTCTCCGCTGCCGTTAAATAAGGGTATAAGTAGGTTTCCTCCGGCTGATAACCAATATGTCGCTTGATTGCTACATTGGTCGGCGATTCGCCGAGCAGACGAATACTGCCTCGCGTCGGATACAACAACCCCAGAATCAGCTTGACCGTGGTTGATTTACCCGAACCGTTGGGACCGAGCAAACCAAAAACCTGGCCGGAACGTATTCGCAAATTGATCTTGTCGACCGCTCGCGCCTTGGGACGCCCCCAGAAATCGCGAAAGATTTTGGTCAGGTTCTTTACTTCAACTATATATTCCAGTGCGCTATTTGCAATCTGAGTCATGATCTTATTATATATATAAAATTTCACTACAATCCCATGGGACTGCTTTGGATTTATTCCGCAACCCCGTTGGGGTTGATTTTGTTGTGTTTACCTTTACCCAGGGTAGCCGCCGGCGCGGCAACCCTGGGCTTTTTTCCGTAACCCCTTTGGGGTTGGAGCGGCAACCAATCCCAACGGGATTGCGGATCTCAGCCCAGGGTCGCAGTCCGACCGCTACCCTGGGTATGGGATGCACCATT
>PUNU01000090.1 GCA_003551865.1 Syntrophomonadaceae bacterium | reverse complement strand
GACCCCGGGGGACCTTCGTAGGAGCGGCTTCCAGCCGCGATCCAGCCTGACGGCAGGTGCCCGGGGCCAATCGCGGCCAGAGGCCGCTCCCACAGAGGCCGCTGCCACGGAGGCCGCTCCCGCCGACCCCGGGGGACCTTCGTAGGAGCGGCTTCCAGCCGCGATCCAGCCTGACGGCAGGTGCCCAGGGCCATCGCGGCCAGAGGCCGCTCCCACGGAGGCCTCTGCCACAGCGGCATTCCCACCGACCCCGGGGGCCCTTCGTAGGAGCGGCTTCCAGCCGCGATCCAGCCTCGCGGCCGATGCCCACGACCAGCTCTGCCAGAGGGCTGGCCGCCCACCTCAGATGGTTGTGGAATTTGTGTACAAATGTTGTACAATCCCCCAATGCCCGCTCCCACTGACAACGACCTGCCCTCCAGCGACGGCCTCTACCCGATCCGTCATGTCTGCGCGGAGACCGGGATCAACCCCGTCACCTTGCGGGCCTGGGAGCGCCGCTACGGGCTGATTCAGCCGTTGCGCACGCCGAAGGGGCACCGACTCTACAGTGCCGGAGACATCGCGCGCATCCACCGGATCCTCGAGCTGCTGGACGAGGGGGTGGCGGTCTCCCAGGTGGGCCGGGTATTGCAGCGCGAGACGCCGCCTACCGGCAGCAACGGGAGCGACCGGCACCACCTGCCTCCACCGGATGATCACGCGGCGGGCGCGCACGCCCACCGCCAGGGCGGCGGGGTTGCGCCGCATGTGCTCGATCCGATCGCGGAGAACCTGCTCGAGACCACGCGGGCGCTGGACACCGTACAGCTCGAACGCAGCTATGCGCGGCTGCTGATGCGGCACGGGTGGGAAGGCGTGCACGAGCGCGCCTTCCTCGAGGCCTACGAGACACTGCGCGAGGCCGCCCGCCACGATCCGCTCGACGAGGCGCGCTTTGCGGTCTTCACTGCCTGGGCGGTCACGTCGCTGTCCGACCAGCTGCGTTCTGCCCTGCTGCTGTGCGAGGGGCCGATCTGCCCCTGCGTGGTCCCGGCCAGCGGTCACCGGCGCCTGAGCGGGCTGTTGCTGCTTCTGGCCGGCGCTCGGCAGGGGTTGCGTGTGCTGCCGCTACAGGACCTCGTCTCGCCGGGTGCGATGCAGGCGCTCACCGAGCAGCTGGATGCGCCGGCCATCGTGGTCCACGTGCCGTCGCGCTCCATGCACGGCGGCGCGCTCGAAGCCCTGCAACGGCTGCTTCAGACGGACGGGGTACCCGCCTTTCTGGCGGGAGAGGGCGCCCGCGGGTTCTCCGACCTGGACGGACCCCGATCGCTGCTGACCCTGCCGCCGCAACCACTGGAAGCCGCCGACCAACTCAGCCGCCAACTGCTCGACCCGGTCGAGCATTGACACGCAGCATCCCCAACCCCCGTGGGAGCGGCCTCCCGGCCGCGATTTTCCGGCGCCGCATCGCGGCTGGAAGCCGCTCCTACGAGCCAAGGCCACCCCGGGCCTTGTGGGAGCGGGCCTTGTGGGAGCGGCCTCCGTGGGAGCGGCCTCCGGCCGCGATGGCCGTGGGCACTCACCACAACGCCGCATCGCGGCTGGAAGCCGCTCCTACGAGCTCCTGGCCAAGACCAGGCCCTGTGGGAGCGGGCCTTGTGGGAGCGGCCTCTGGCCGCGATTGGCCCCGGGCACCTCCCCCAACGCCGCATCGCGGCTGGAAGCCGCTCCTACGAGCTCCCCGGGATCGGGCCCAGTGGAGCCCCCTGAGCGAAACAGGCGCTTCCGCGGGCCGAAAATAGCCACCGCCACCGACAACCTGAGGAACGTTCCATGCATCAGCAAACGCTCGTCGTGACCGGGGCCGCAGGCGGCGTCGGCAGTGCCCTGCTCCACACGATCGACCCCGCCGCCTACCGGGTCGCACTGGTCGGCCGGGACCAGGCCCGACTCGACGATGTCATCGCGAGCCTGCCGAAGGGGCTTGAGGCGATCGCCATCGAGGCCGATGTCAGCGAGTCCGAGGGAGCCAATGCCGCGATGGCGGCCGCCGCCGAGGGCCTTGGCGAGGCCCCGACGCAGCTGGCCCACTGCGCCGGCACCACGCTGCTCTCCCCGCTGCACCGCACCACCGACGCCCAGTACCGCGAATGCCTCGGCGCCAACCTCGACAGCGCCTTCTTCACCCTGCGCGCCTGGCTGCAGCACCGCCTGAAGGCCAAGGACTCGTCCGGGGCGGCGGTGCTGTTCAGTTCCGTGGTGGCGCTGATCGGGGTCGGCAACCACGAGGCGATCGCGGCCGCCAAGGGCGGTATCGCCAGCCTGGTACCGGCCGCGGCCGCGAGCTACGGCGCACAGCGGATCCGCGTCAACGGCGTCGCGCCGGGGCTGACCCGCACCGGCGCCACCGAGCGCCTGTTCGCCGCCAAGGGGGCGGAAGAGCAGATCACCGCGCAGTATCCGCTCGGCCGCTACGCCCGGGCCGAGGACCAGGCCCGTACCGCGGCCTGGCTGCTGTCCGAGGACGCGAGCTGGATCACCGGCCAGGTCCTGCCGGTGGACGGGGGCTTC
>PUNU01000141.1 GCA_003551865.1 Syntrophomonadaceae bacterium | reverse complement strand
TTTCCGGGGTGCTGCGGTAGTTTTTCTCCATGCGCACAACACGGCAGTGCTCGTACTTTTCGGGAAAAGAAATTATGTTGCCGACATTGGCATACCGGAAAGCATATATCGACTGGGCGTCGTCACCGACAACACAGAGGGTAGAAGAACCGGCAAACAGATCGATAATCCCGGCCTGGATTATGTTGGTATCCTGGAATTCATCGACGAGGACGTGCTTGAAGCGCCTCCTGTACTGCTCCTTGACTTCGCGGTGCTGTTCGAACAGCTCCAGCCAGCAGAGCAAAAGATCATCGAAGTCAAAAGCATTGCTGTCGCGTTTCTTCTGCTCGTAGAGTTCGGCCACCTCACCAATCAGGTTCAAATATTCAAGGCGGTAGGGGTAATCTTCCTCCATCACTTCTTTTATGGTCATCCCGGAATTGCGGGCCTGGCTGATGACGCGCCCCAGGAAACCACGCTGCATGATCAGCTTGCGATCCTGTTCGTCGACCTGCAGGGAATTGAGAATCTGCCTTAGCACCCCCCTGCTGTCATCTTCGTCGAATATGGTGAAGTTGGCGGTCCGACCAGCCAGTGAAGCATGCATTCTTAATATCCTGGCTCCTATACTGTGAAAGGTGCCGGCCCACAGCCCGTAAGGCAAAAAACCAAGCAGATCCTCCAGGCGTTCTTTCATCTCACCGGCGGCCTTGTTGGTAAAGGTGAGCAGCAGGAGCCGGTCGGGGGGCACGCCGCACCTGATCAGGTGGGCAGCCCGGTAGATCAACGCCCTGGTTTTTCCCGAGCCCGGTCCGGCCAGGCCGAGGAGGGCTTCTTCTTCAGTTGTGGCAAATTCAAACTGGGCCGGATTTAACTCCTGCTCCAGCAGTTTAATCCAGCCCGAATCGGGTTCGTGCCTCATGTCGTGCAAACGATTTAGGTCCAAAACAATTATCCTTTCCTTATTCTTTAAGCGGCGTGCCGGCAGTCTAATAAGCTAAAAGTTTATAGGCAGTCATAAGAGCTTGACTCACCTGTTCACTGGAACAGCGCATTGTTTGCATGATAACATATTTTCAACACAGCGGCCATGCTTCCCTGCCCGCGTGGTCATAAATTAAACGGCAAACTGGACACAATGATTATCCTGGTCTATTATGTTGTTAGAAATTAATCAACTGTTTACCGGAGATTTTTTAATGCTCGACGAGATCAGGGAAATTTTACTTGAAGTTTTGCAGGCAATCATGCCCATTGTTGTCGTGGTAGCCATAATTCAACTGCTGATACTGCGCACGCCAATGAGCCTTTTCTGGCAATTCATGGCCGGTGCTGTCTTAGTTACATGCGGCCTGTTTCTGTTTCTGGTTGGGGTGCGGGTCGGGCTGCTGCCAATCGGCAAGATGATTGGCTCCGAGGTGGTTTCCCGCGGTTCGCTGGTATTCCTGCTTGCAGCCGTTTTCATATTTGGTTTTGTGGTAACCGTAGCTGAACCCGATGTTCGAGTTCTGGCCCACCAGGTTGATGTTGCCTCCGGGGGAGCAATCGAAGCGAGCCTGCTGGTAACCGCTGTTTCAATCGGAGTGGGGCTTTTTGTGACTATCGCCATCCTGCGCATCCTTCTTGGCATTCCGATCCGTTACATCCTGGGCGCCGGCTATATCGTGGTGCTCATCCTTTCCTTTTTTACTCCACCGGGCTTTGTCCCCATATCATTTGACTCCGGCGGAGTTACCACCGGGCCGATGGCCGTTCCTTTCATCCTGGCCCTCGGTGTCGGCGCCACCGCGGTAATGGGCGGCAAATCTACCCTTTCTGATACATTTGGTCTGATCGGCATTGCCTCTATCGGGCCGGTGATCGGGGTAATGATCCTGGGGGTGCTTTTCGCTTGAGCTTTATTTTACAGGATTTCGGCGATACGATCATTGAGGTTTTAATTGCCGTGACCCCGGTCCTGCTAATGTTTTTGATCTTTCTTTATGCCTTCAAACTGCCCCGGGAAATGCTTGCCACCCTGTTTAAAGGAACCGTTTTTGCCTTTGCCGGGCTGGCCCTTTTTCTGCAGGGGGTAAAAGTGGGCTTTATGCCGGTGGGGATGGAGATGGGTTCGATCCTGGGCAACCTGCCCAACCGCTGGGTTTTGATCCCCCTCGGATTTCTGCTTGGCTTCCTCGCCACACTGGCCGAACCGGCGGTGCGGATCCTAAGCGATCAGGTAGAGGACAGCTCAAGCGGGTATATTAGAAGCGGGATAATTTTACTCACTCTTTGTCTGGCAGTGGGCATCTTTATCGCCCTGGGCATGACCAGGATAGTTTACGGCATTCATATATATTACATCATTATTCCGGGTTACCTGCTGGTCATCATCCTAATGATCTTTTCCAAACCGTCTTTTACGGCTATCGCTTTTGACTCCGGCGGCGTAGCGACAGGTCCAATGACCGTTACTTTTATCATGGCCCTCGCTGTCGGTGCCGCCGATGTAATTGAAGGGCGCGATGCCGTCGTTGACGGTTTCGGCCTGATCGCCCTGGTTGCCCTGGCTCCGATTATCATGATAATGCTTCTCGGT
>PUNU01000294.1 GCA_003551865.1 Syntrophomonadaceae bacterium | reverse complement strand
TAAAGTGCTTTTCCCCCCCCAATGCGGCCCAGGGCCCAGGCGGCATGCCGCCTGATTATAGGGCGGCGATCGTTTTCCAGCAGGGAGGCCAGAGGTTTTATAGCGCCCTGCTCTTTACTGTTGCCGAGGGCTATTACGGCGTTGCGCTGGAGGGTGCTTTTACCCCGCCAACCGGCCGAGGTTAAGCCGACAGATTCGGCAAACTCTTTTTGGGTCATCTTTAGGAGCGGCAGCAGCGGCGGCTCGGCGGGGAAAAAGAAGAAGGCCGCCTCGGGGAGCGGGGAGGGCTTTGCCTTTTCGTTTAAGGGGCAGACCTCCTGGCACAGATCACAGCCGTAAACTCGTCCGCCCAAATGAGGGCGCAGTTCAACGGGAAAAACCCCGGAGGCCTGGGTCAGGTAAGAAAGGCAGCGGTAAGGATTTATGATAAAAGGTTCTACGAGGGCGCCGGTCGGACAGGCTTCCCGGCAGCGGCCGCAGCCCCGGCACGAACCGCCGGCTGCTTCGGCTGCTTCGATTTCTTTGTCCAGGAGGACCGTGCCCAGGGCGACATAGGAACCGTAGCGGGGATTAATCAGGTTGCAGTTTTCACCGATAACCCCAAGGCCGGAATTTTTGGCCAGTTCCCTTTCGAGCAGGGGGCTGCGATCGCTGAGGATCCGGCAGTTGAACTGCACTGCGGTTTCTTTCCTGATCTTTTCTACAATTTTTGCGGCCCTGTCTTCGATCAGGGCATGGTAGTCGATGCTTCGGGCGCAGCGGGCAACCAGCCCGCGCGCTCCTTCCGCCGCTGACGGAGGCGGGCTCGGGGGCGGTGGAGCTGCATAGGGCAGGGCCAGGGTGATAATACTGCGGCACCGGTTAAGGAGGTTTCCCGGGGAAAGCCTCTTTTGGGGGCTGTTTTCCTCAAAAGGGGTAATCCTGCCTTCCTCGCTGCGGCGCTTAAGGTGTTCCTCCATGTAGTTTAAGGGACTTGCCGTAGTTACGCCGACCTGGTCCACCCCAACCGAGGCGCCCAGCTCTTTTAATCTTGCCATGCTGATCAGCGAGATATAAAACAGCTCCTTTTTGCCCGGGATACTGCCTCCTCAAAGCACAAAAAGCTTTCAAATTCAAGGGGACATTCTTCGCCGCCGGTAGTGCCTATCCCGGCGGTGTTTTTTTCGACTTATCGTGCCGTTATTCCTTTTTTGCTTCCGGCGGAGGATTCGGGGGGAAGCTTGTCGCATGCCGACTGAGCAAAAAATATTCCTTTATTTTAAGTCATTTACCACGATGCGGAATAATTTCCTTGACAGTCCTGCCGGGCCGTTTTATAATCATATTTAATAAAAAAAAGAAAAGAGATTCTACAATGTGGAAAGAGCCGGCGGGAGGTGAGTGGATGAAAAGCATTGATAAGGAAAAGATCCTGGGGTTGAAAATACCCCGCGGGCCAAACGGGATTTCAATTGTTTCGCTGCTGCAGGCCATACAGGACAAATATAATTACCTCCCCGAGGAGCTGTTAACGAGAGCGGCGGAGGAGATGAATGTCCCCTTGATTGACATCTACAGCGTGGCCACGTTTTATAAATCGTTCAGCTTAGTGCCCAGGGGCAGGCAACAAATTGTTACCTGTATGGGAACAGCCTGCCACGTGCGCGGCAGTGAAAAAGTGACCGAAGAAATCTCGCGGGTGCTCAATGTTGAGAGGGGTTCCACAACCGCCGACGGAGAGTATTCCCTGGAGTGCGTTAACTGCCTGGGAGCCTGTGCGCTTGCTCCGCTGGTAATAGTCGACGGACAGCATTACGGTCATATGACTCCTTTAAAAGTTCGCCGGCTTTTTGATCAGGCTTCGAGAGATCAAACAGCGGCTGATTACTTGAAAACTGAAGGGATGTCAGGCTGAAGAAGGCAAACTTATACTCCGTGCGGATGACTGGCAACCCGGCAGATAAAGAAGCTTACAGGTGGAATGATTTAATGCAGTCAGTGCCGGCCAAACTGGAGAATAAAACTGATTATTTCAAATACCGGCGGGAAGCGAAGAAACAGTATGAACAAAACAGCTGTTTTCTTGCGGTTTGCGGTGATACGGGCTGTGCGGTTTGGGGCTCCAATGATATCCGGGACAGCCTTGAAGATTATTTGCAGCAAAGAAACCTTTCAAACAGGGTGGGCCTGAAATATTCCGGCTGCCTGGGTCTGTGTGAAAGTGGACCCGTAATAATAGTTTATCCACAAGAAATCTTTTATCAAAAGGTAACGCCCGGTGACGTAGAAGAAATCGTGGAAAAAACAGTCCTGCAGAACCGGGTAATCGACCGACTGCTATATCAAGACCCGGCAAGCGGGGAAAAATACGTTTACGCCCGGGACCTTCCCTTTTATAAAAAGCAGATCAGGACTCTCCTGGGCAGCAACTGGAGGCTGGACCCGACGAGCATAGAAGATTATGTTGCCCTTGACGGCTATGAAGCCGCGGTAAAAGCGCTTACGGAAATGACCCCCGAAGAAGTGGTGGAAGAGATAAAAAATTCCCGCCTGCGGGGAAGAGGCGGGGCCGGGTTTGCGGTCGGTATCAAATGG
>PUNU01000030.1 GCA_003551865.1 Syntrophomonadaceae bacterium | reverse complement strand
TGGATATAAATTCAGCCCTGCTAAACAGCAAAGAAAACCCGCAGGTAAGCAGTTTGGTGCAAAAGTGGAGCGACTATGACCTGATCGGCTTCGGCTCACCGGTTTACAGTTTTCGCCCCGCCCCGGTGATGATCCGCTTTTTGCTGGACCTGCCCGTCATGAATAAGCCGGTCCGCGCTTTTTCGTTTGCCACCCACGACGGGGCCCAGGGCGATTTTGAGTCCTTCATGCGGTTCGTCCTGACTATGAAAGGTTTTAAGTACAGCGGCCACCTTGATCAGACCTTTATCTACTCAGCCAGCGCCGTCCTGCGAAACAGCTTCGACCACCGCAAGCTGGGCCGCCTGCTCGTTAAAAAAAGCTTCGAGGCCCGAAGAAATATCTTGATATTTCTCGAGTATATCAATTCCCTCTTTTTCGGGATCCCTTACTGGTACCGCGGCACCGCTATAATGAGCAAGCTGTTTGGGGTGCCCTGGCGCCTGGTTTATTCTTTCGGCATCGACTTTTTATTAAACCATTTTCTTTTTGGTTTCGGGATCAACAAGGAAGACTGTATCCTGTGCATGGCCTGTGTTGAACAGTGCCCCCAGGGGCTGATCGAGCTGGATGAAGAAGGCTACCCGATCCGCTATTACCACTGCATGTACTGCCTGCGCTGCCTGAACTGGTGCCCGACCAACTGCCTTTATTTCTCCAGGCTTACCGAAGGGAAGGCCCGCTTCCCCGGCCCTGAAGTCCTGATTGAAGCCGCCTTGCAGGAAGGCCTGGACCGCCGCCTGCGGCAGCCCAAATAACCGGGACTAAAGGCTACGGCCGACGGTTGTCGTCTCCAGGGTGGCGTAAGCTTCTTCGACCAGTTTTTCCAGCTCCAGGCCGGCTTCAAACTTTTCCACCACTTCCAGCTTTGGCCTGGTTACCGGGTGCCTGGGGACAAACAGCGTGCAGCAGTCTTCATAGGGGAGAATTGAAATCTCGTAAGTGCCGATTTTTTCCGCCGTGTCGGCGATTTCCTGTTTATCCAGGCCCAGGAGCGGCCGCAGGATCAGTTTATCCGCCGCCTTTCCGATCACCGCGATGCTCTCCAGGGTCTGGCTGGCCACCTGCCCCAGGCTCTCACCGGTCACAAACGCCTGCAGGCCGCGTTCCTCGCTCAGCCGCCCGGCCAGCCGGTACATCATCCGGCGCAGGAGGATCACGCTTAATTCTTCCGGGGTACTTTCCCGCAGGGCTTTCTGGATGTTGGTCACCTTGATCATGTGCAGGTTGATATCTTCGCCGTAGAGGGTCAGCCGGCGGCAGATGTCGACCGCTTTTTCCTGGGAACGCCGGCCGGTAAAAGGAAAACTGTGAAAATGCAGGGCCTCAACGGCCAGCCCCCGCTTCATGGCCAGCCATCCGGCCACCGGGCTGTCGATGCCGCTGGAGAGCAGCAAAAGCGAGCGGCCGGTTATGCCCACCGGCAGGCCGCCCGGGCCGGCTACCCGCTCGAGGTAGAGGTAGGCCCGCTCGTAGCTGATTTCCACGGAAAGAGTAAACGAGGGTTCGGACAAGTCTACCTCCAGTTCGGGGAAAAGTTCCTGCAGGTGCGCGCCCAGCAGGCTGTTTACTTCCGGGGAGGTGTGGGGGAAATTCTTGTTTGGCCGGCGGGTTTTAACCTTGAAGGTGTTCACCGCCGGGGAAAGTCCTTTTACCATCTCAGCGGCTTCTTCTTTGATCAGCTCCAGATCCAGGCCGCTTTCCCGCACCGGACTGACCGAGACCACGCCGAAAACCCTGCTCAAACGGCTTAGCAGCAGTTCCCGCTGTTCTTCCGGCCCGCTGACCATGAACCGACCGTGCATGCGGGTGACCTCGCCGCCCAGGTTTTTTACGACCGCCTGAAGGTTTTTTTGCAGCTGCTGCTCAAACAGCCGGCGGTTTCCCCCTTTGAGCGCTATTTCCCCGTAGCGGACCAGGATTTTTATCGGCATGGGAACCTCCTGCTTAACGTACAAAGTTGGTCAAAACTAAAAAAGATGATTTCTTTGCCAGTACCGTGGATCCCCCTCATCCCGGCCCTCTCCCACCTTGGGGCTGGTCTTTACCCACACATAAAACCGAGGGAGAGGGAGAAAAGTCAGTCACCCCGGACCTCAGCTTTTTTGCAAACTCCCATAGCCTCTGGCAGCCTGCCTGCCAAAGGTAAACCCGGCTGAGTGCCGGGGGAGGAAGCGTTCACAGCTTGCTTGCGACCTCTCAAGTTACGCTTTTTACCTTATAAAAAGCTATTACCGGTTAACGGTAACAGGGCTTAATTGATCAGCGAAGCGAGTTCTTTTACCACCGCCGCGGTTTCAGCCGCCGCGGTTTCGGCTTCCTCCCGGCTGTTGTAGGAGGAAAAGCTGAAGCGCAGGGCTGAGTCGAGCCTTTTTTGGTTCAGTTCCAGGGCTCTCAGCACGTGGCTCGGATCGGGACGGCGCGAGTGACAGGCCGAACCGGCCGAGGCATAGATGCCCCGCTCTTCCAGCGAGTGCAGGATTACCTCGGCTTTTAAGCCGGGGAAGGAAAGGTTGATAATGTGCGGTGCGCCTTCTTCAGGC
>PUNU01000149.1 GCA_003551865.1 Syntrophomonadaceae bacterium | reverse complement strand
GTCAGGAGTCAGCCCCCGGGCTACGGTCCGATCGGCGGGGTTCATGACATTATACCAGGGATAACCTACAAAAACAGCGAGCAGCACCAGGCTAAAGAATACACGTTGTATCCATTTTTTATGCATTGTCCTGCAGAGCCTCCATTATCTGGTTTAATGTGATGTACCCTTCAAGTCTTTCATTTTCGTCCGTTATAAGTGCGTAACCCTCGCCGTTGGTCAGCATGACCGAAAGGGCATCGTTAAGGGTAGCACCGGTGTCTGAAGTCTCTTTCGGTTCATTCATAATCTCCCCTGCTCGTTCACCGCTCTTTTTCAAGTCGGCGGGTATAATCACGCCTTCCAGTTTGTTGTTGCCGTCAACCACCATCACCACGCCTACTTGACTGCCTTCAAGCAGCTCCTTGACTTTACTGACCGGTTCCTCGGCGGAAACGGTAGGTGGTTCGCGATCGATAATATCATCCACCCGCCTGAGATGGAGTCTTTTAATGGAGTAGTTGCCGCCCACCATACCGACAACGAATTCGTTTTTCGGAGTACTCAGCAGGTCTTCGGGGGTGTCGTACTGGACAAGCTCCCCCTCGTTCATAACGGCAATCTTGGTGCCCATCTTAATCGCTTCGTCGATGTCGTGGGTAACAAAAACAATGGTTTTTTTAATCTGTTCCTGGATGCGTAAAAACTCGTTCTGCAGGCGAGCCCGGGTAATCGGGTCGAGGGCTCCAAAAGGTTCGTCCATGAGCAAAACCGGGGGGTCGGCAGCCAGGCAGCGGGCCACGCCGATTCTCTGGCGCTGGCCCCCGCTCAAGTCCCTCGGTTTGCGCTCACGAAATATTTCGGGGTCAAGGCCCACCATATGAAGCAGTTCCTCAACTCTTTCTTGAATTTTACTTTTTGGCCATTTCAGCTCCCTGGGCACCGTGGCTATATTTTCCCCGATGGACATATGGGGAAACAACCCGATTTCCTGGATAACATAGCCGATGTTTAACCGCAGCCTGATCGGGTTAACCTTTGAAGTATCCTCACCGTTGACATAGATGGTCCCTTCGGTAGGCTCGAGGAGGCGGTTGATCATTTTCATGGTCGTGGTTTTTCCGCACCCCGACGGTCCCACCAAAACGGCGGTATCGCCTTCTTCTATATCCATGCTGAGATCTTTAACCGCCGGCGCATCTCCCGGATTATATATTTTTGAAACGTTTTCCAGCGTAATCAAAAAGTCCTTCCTCCTTTCAGAAATAAATACTCTTTAATGAATTATGAACGCAATGACATCCTCTTTTCCCACCAGCCCAGCAGCAGGTCTGCCAGGATGGCCAAAATCGATATGAAAATTGCCCCTGTCCAAATCATGGGGAAATTTACCCGGCTGATCCCCCAGAAGATAAAGCTTCCCAGGCCACCGGCCCCGATATAGGCGGCAATCGCACCGATACCGATACCCATAACCGTGGAAACCCTGATACCGGCCATTATAACCGGTAAAGCCAGGGGCAGTTTTATTTTCAGCAAAATACCGCTCTCTTTCATGCCCATACCTATAGCCGATTCAATTACCGCCCTATCGATTGCCTTGATCCCGGTATAAGTATTTCTAACGATGGGCAGTAAGGCATAGAGGGCCAGCGCAGCCACCCCGTTGCTAAAACCGATTCCGAAAACGGGAATCAAGATGGCAATCATGGCGATACTCGGTACGGTCATAATAATTTGGGTTACGTTTATGATCGGATAAGCGATAGGATCCCAGTAGGTAATCAGGATGCCGATGACCACACCGATTACTATCGCAAAAGCCATGGCTACCAGGATCAGCCAGAAATGCTCAATAGTAAACTGAACAATTTGATCCTGGCGCCTCGACATAAACTCAATTAAATCACTCATTGCCCGACCTCCTCACAGATTTTTTTCAGATCTTTAATCTTTTTTTGCCCCCCATTTTGCCGTTATCCTTCCGGAAACGGATATCTTATTTCACTGATCTTACATGTTGGCCCAGTACAGATATCGATTTGGGAAGTGGGCCCAGGCAGAAAATGAACCGACGCAGGTAAGAATTTAATGCCCCCTATTGAGTTTTTAACAGCATAACAGACCCGTGGAGTATAATCACTAATAGTATGTCATATTTTCAATTATTTCGCAATGCTAAAAAACTATAAAATATGCGAGATGACAGTTGATAATTAGAGTCTTAACAAGCTGTTCGGAACAGTTTTAGTTCATTTTGGCCCATTTTTACCGGGACAGCTGCAGCTATTATTTTGGCTCTAAAAGGCTGAATAAAGGGCAGGACTGTGATATAATAAGCGGGAGTTTTGCTAAAGAGAGATGATTGTTATGATTCGGCATGCAGCCGAACGAGCGGCCCTTAAGTTAACCGAAAACAGGGATCTTCTTAAACCCGCTGAGAGACGCAGGGTGGGCTTGATCGAAAGCTGGGCCGGTATTATCGGCAACACCCTGCTTGCCATTTTAAAATTGGTTTTCGGCCTGCTGACCAACAGTATTGCCCTCACTGCCGACGCCGTGCACAGCGCTTCGGATACTTTTTCTTCACTGGTCGTGCTGACCGGAT
>PUNU01000042.1 GCA_003551865.1 Syntrophomonadaceae bacterium | reverse complement strand
GGAAGCATAACCAGGATAGTAAAACAGGTCAGCAGGCAAAACCCGGCGGCGACAAAAAAGGGCAGAGGCAAAGATATCACGGCTAAAAAACCGGCAAACCCGGGCCCCACAATGATCCCGAGGCCGGCGGCGGCACCGATTTTGCCCATGGCACTGCTCCTGGTCTCTTCATCGCTGCTGTCGCTGATATAGGCCATTGATACCGGGAGCATGGCGCTCGAGAGAATCCCCGAGGCAATTTGGGCTGCGTAAAGCATCCAGATTTCGGTAGCAAAGCCGAAGAAGACCATGGCACTGCCCAGGCCGACCATGCCGATTATCAGGATGGGCTTGCGGCCATATTTGTCTGATACCTTTCCCCATACCGGGGCAAAAAGCAGCTGCATCAGCCCGAACAGGAACAGCAGCGTACCAAACTCGGCACCCCAGCCGCCCATCTTTTCGATAAAGAAGGGCAGGACCGTGTAGGCCATCCCGTAACCCAGCATGGCGATGATTATACTTACAAACAGGATGATAATGTTCTTATTGTTCATCTTGGACTCATTTCCTTTCTGCAGTGCGCCAGAGCAAGAGACATTATTACTCCAGGAGTTCTACGATTCCAGTTTCTCCGTTTACCCTGATCTTCTGTCCATCTTCCAATTCAGCGGTTATGTTGGCCACACCGGCCACGGCCGGCAAGCCGTACTCCCGCGAAACAATCGAACCGTGCGACATGGTGCCACCGGTTTCCATGATTAAGGCGCCGATCCTTAAGAAAAGAGGAGTCCAGGCCGGGTTGGTGGCTACCGTGACCAGGATATCACCGCCTTCAAGTTTACCTCCCTCAGCGGGATCGAAAAGAATTTTTGCCTTGCCCTCGTAAACTCCCGGCGAAACGGCTATGCCCCGGTAAGCATTGTCGCCCACCTGGTCAACCACGGCATAGATGCTTTCACCGGTGCTGGTGAGCACCCTGGGAGCGGGGCGGCTTAAGTCGCGGCGGTACTGCACCCGCCTCTCAGCCGCTATTTCCTTAAGATCATGGGTGGTCCGGATATCTTCCCGGGTCAGGTAGAATATGTCAAGCCTGTCTGCCAAACGCCCTTCCCGGACCAGCTCTTCCCCGGCCTCAACCAATACTTCCCGGAAGATGCCAAAAGCCTTCGATCCGTAAAATTTGGGTACTTCACGCAGTCCGAACAGTTCCCGGTAACCCCGGAGCATTTTCTTGGCCCGACCGGCCGCCCTCCTGCCGGCTGCCGCCTTCAGTTTCTCCGTAATTCGCTCAATCGCTTCGTCGGCCTCCTGCTGCTCCCGGTAAAACTGCTCTATGCGCCGGTTATAATCTTTGCTGTCGATGTAGTAATTGACCAGGTCGAGGATGTATTCAGGCTCTTCCTTCCAGGTCGCAGTCCCGACATCAAGCTCGAAAGAAGACTTGTGGCCGTACTTGTCCAGGAATGCATTCACCTCTTCCTCGCCCGGGGCGGCTCTTTTTCCCCTTTCATCGAGACTTTTTGCCGCCTTCAGCAAATCCATGCCCATCTCCGTGGTTACGTTATAAGGCAAAGCCTTGCCCACAGTGTCCAGCTCATTAGTATCAAGCTGATGCTTTTCCAGCATTGCTTTAACCCGGTTCATGCAGCGAAATGATACGGCACCGTAAGCGAACCCCATTGTCACACCCAAAAAAGCGAACCCGCAGTGATCCTCAATATATTTAAGCCTGTCTTCAACCGTCTTCAAGGAGCGCCTTTTGTGATCGAGATCGGCAATCGTATCTTCGGCTATCCGGAACGCCTTTTCCCTGCCCCTTGATGGCTTGAAGGCTCCGTATAAAGCCTTGCCCACAACATTTAGCATCAGGCCCACCAGGCCGGGATGGATCAACCTTCTCAGATTGGGCTTCTGCTTGCCTGCCGCCAGTAATTCATCCCTGTTTTGATCCATGACCTGCACCATCGCTTTTGTGGTCATCGGCTCTCTGTCCAAAGGATCGAGCGATTTTTGCTTGAGCCTGCTCCGGATCCGCTCCAGCCGGAGCAGATCTGTCATGTCCACGAAGATCCGGCCGGCCAGGTTATGGAACCACCACAGATCGATCTCTTCTTTCCCGGGTTTGCCCCGGCTGAGCCTGGCCACCAGGTCCCTGGTCAATTCTTCGAATAAATCGATCCCGATCGGGGTATAGGGATCCTTGACCGCCTGCCAGGCCATGTTGTGGTTCAGGTAGATCCTCAGTTCATCTTCATCATCGCCAGGGTCGGGAACGGGAAAAAGGGCGGTAATCGGCCTGGTCTGGACCAGGTAAAACCGGCTGTTTTCAAAGGCCCACTCAATATCCTGGGGATAACCAAAGTATTCTTCCACGTTCAGGGCCAGCTTGAGCAGTTCACTTCTTTCCTCTTCATTAAGAGTAACTGCAGCTTGCCTCTGCTCCTCTATATCTGCTAGCTCGCTGCCTCCTTCCCTTTTTACAGTCATTACTTTTTTGACGGCGATATATTCGTTGATCACCCGGCCCTTTTTTTTGTCGAGCACCCACTGGTCCGGCTCAACTTCGCCGGAAACAATCGCTTCACCCAGGCCCCAGGAAGAGCTGAGCGACATTTCG
>PUNU01000297.1 GCA_003551865.1 Syntrophomonadaceae bacterium | reverse complement strand
GGGAAAACTTTTTATCTGTTTCTGAAAGGGCCGCTTCGCCGAGAATAGCGGCAAGCTCCTTTACCTCCTTGCCCCTGGCATAAGCGGCATACAGCTGGTTCATCGTATCGGCATGATCTTCCCGGGTTTTACCTTCGCCGATCCCCTTGTCTTTTAAACGTGAAAGCGAGGGCAGTACATCGATCGGTGGATACAGACCCTTGCGGTGCAGTTCCTGGCTGACGATCACCTGGCCCTCTGTAATATAGCCGGTCAAGTCGGGAATCGGGTGGGTTATATCGTTTTCAGGCATAGTTAAAATGGGCAGCTGGGTGATGGAGCCTTCACGTCCCTGGATACGCCCCGCCCTTTCATAAATAGAAGCGAGGTCGGTATAAAGGTAACCCGGGTATCCCCTGCGGCCGGGAACTTCTTTGCGGGCGGCCGATATTTCCCTCAAAGCTTCGGCGTAATTGGTCATATCGGTTAAGATAACCAAAACGTGCATATCCTGTTCATAGGCCAGGTACTCTGCCGCAGTCAAAGCCATACGGGGAGTGGCGATACGTTCAATCGCCGGGTCGTCGGCAAGGTTGATAAACAAAATCGCCCTTTCGATAGCGCCGGTTTTACGGAAATCACTCATAAAGAAATCAGCTTCCTCAAAGGTAATGCCCATAGCCGCAAAAACCACGGCAAACTTGGCTTCGGTACCGAGAACTTTGGCCTGTCGGGCAATTTGAGCAGCCAGCCTGGCGTGTGGAAGCCCGGAAGCGGAAAAAATCGGCAGCTTTTGACCGCGAACCATCGTGTTCATGCCATCAATTGCCGAAACCCCGGTTTGAATAAACTCCTGTGGATAGTCCCTTGCGTAAGGGTTTATCGGGTTACCATTAATATCGAGCCTCTTTTCGGGAATAATCCGCGGCCCCTGGTCCCGGGGCTGGCCAAGGCCTCCAAAAACACGGCCGAGCAAATCCATAGAAACCGGCAGTTCGATAGACTTGCCGAGAAAGCGCACCTTGGCCGTGCCAATATTTAATCCGGTCGAGCCCTCAAATATCTGCACCAGGGCCCGATCCCGGTCCACCTCCAGCACCTGGCCGCGGCGGATATCACCGGAGGCCAGCTCAATCTCCGTCAGTTCATTATACTTAATGCCTTCTACATTCTCAACCAGCATCAGTGGTCCGGCCACATCAACAATGGTTTTATATTCTTTAAGCATACTCATCTCCTCCTTCACCGGCTAAAGAGGCAACCTGCTCTTTAATTTCTTTTTTGATTTCCTCGAGTTCCTTAATATCAGCTTCGGGGATATACCTGGCCCTCGCGATCCTTTCCTTGACCTGGAGACCAAACAGCTCATCCAAGTCAAGTTCGATAATTTCTTTATCGATTAAAGCACCGGCTTCATGGTGGAAGGTCAGGATCATTTCCAACATGGCAAACTGCTTGTCAAGAGAGGAATAGGTGTCTACTTCATGCATCGCGTTCTGGTGCAGGAAATCTTCCCGGATCGACTTGGCAGTTTCCAATACCAGCCGTTCCCTTGCGGAAAGGGCATCAATCCCGACCAGGCGAACAATTTCCTCCAATTCAGCCTCCTCCTGCAGGAGCCTCATCGCTTCACGGCGCATCTGGTTCCACTGCTCACCTACCGTATCGCGAAAATAAGCGGCTACATTCTCAAGGTAGAGGGAATAACTGCGCAGCCAGCTGATCGCCGGGAAGTGACGGCGGTAAGCCAGGGAAGCCTCGAGGCTCCAGAACACTTTAACAATCCGCAGGGTGCCCTGGGATACGGGTTCGGACAAGTCGCCCCCGGGAGGAGAAACCGCCCCCACCACGGTAAGAGCACCTTCTTTGTCATCGCTTCCGAGGCAAATTGTGCGCCCGGCACGCTCATAAAAATCGGCCAGGCGGGACCCAAGGTAGGCCGGGTAACCCTCTTCACCGGGCATTTCTTCCAGGCGGCCGGACATTTCACGCAGGGCTTCAGCCCAGCGGGATGTGGAATCGGCCATCAGGGCCACGCTGTAGCCCATATCCCTGAAATACTCGGCAATGGTGATTCCGGTATAAATAGAAGCTTCACGGGCCGCCACCGGCATGTTCGAGGTATTGGCTATCAGTACCGTCCGTTTCATCAGCGGCTCACCGGACTGGGGGTCCAGCAGTTCGGGAAATTCCATGAGCACATCGGTCATCTCGTTGCCGCGCTCACCACAACCGATGTAAACTACGATTTCCGCATCGGCCCATTTGGACAGCTGGTGCTGGGTTACTGTTTTTCCACTGCCGAAAGGCCCGGGGATACAGGCGGTTCCTCCCTTGGCCACCGGGAAAAAGGTATCAAGCACTCTCTGGCCGGTAATCATGGGAATATAAGGACCCATTTTCTCTTTATAGGGACGGCCCCTGCGGATCGGCCACCGCTGCATCATCGTTATCTCGACAGTGCCGCCGTCTGTTTCAATTTTGGCAATTACGTCGGTTATAGTTGCTTCACCGCTTGTGATCTCCTTGACCGTTCCGGCAGCGCAGTCCGGGGGCACAAGGATCCGGTGCTCGATCAAAGAGGTTTCCTGGACCGTCCCGATAATATCGCCGGCCTGGACCTCGTCTCCTTCCTTAACCCCGGGCACAAAGTCCCATTTTTTTTCACGGTCCAGCGGGTTAACTTCCACGCCGCGGGTGATAAAATCGCCAACCTGCTCGCGGATGATGTTCAGCGGACGCTGGACCCCGTCAAAAATTGCTTCGATCAGGCCCGGCCCAAGCTCGACACTGAGCGGCTCTCCGGTTGTATAGACCGGTTCGCCGGGGCCCAGGCCGCCGGTTTCTTCATACACCTGTATCGAAGCCTGATCGCCGCGCAATTCTATGATCTCGCCCATAAGCCGGGCGTCGCTTACTTTCACCATATCGTACATCCGGGCATCGCCCATATTATCGGCTACAACAAGGGGTCCGGAAACTTTTATAATCCTGCCAGCATCCAAGTTATCAACCTTCTTTCCTGAAAAGAATATCAGCGCCTATCGCTTTTTCCACATTACGTTTTACTTGCTCTATACCTATCCCCAGGGTTCCCTGGCTGTTGGGAATCAATACCACGGCGGGCAGATAACGCTTATTTAAATCATTGATTATCTCTTCCAGTTCCCGGGCCAATTGTTCGGTAATGAAAATTACGGCATAATGCTCCGTTACCAGCCGCTTTAAAATATCAAGGGCGGCATCACTGTCGGTGACTGGAAATGTATCTACACCGATGGTTTTAAAACCAAGGATAGAATCTTTATCGCCGATCACGGCTATTTTATATGTAGACATCACGTATTCGCTCCCTGATCGCTTCGGCAGGCAGTTTATTTATTTTGCCCACCAGGATTAAGCGAATGTTTTTTATCTCGATTTCTTTTGCCCACAGATACCCCACCAGGGGCTCCAATCCAAAAGGCATCCACTTGCCCCGCTTTAAATAAGCGGTAATATAATCGTCGGCAAGCTTTTCCAGGCGGGATGCAGTGCCTTTTTCCTGCCAGCTGCGGACCCCCTCACCGATAAGTTCGGCATATTCGCTCATTGCCAGCGATGTAATAATTGATTCCAAAGGTTCATCGATATTTGCCGTTAAAAGATCTTGAGAAATTGAGCCGTGCGGCAAAAAAACCTTTTTAAGGAACTCCCGGTCAAGCCCCATCCGCTTAACCCGGATCAAAGACTTCAGGTTGATTAAATCAACCTGCCTGGTGAATAAACCCTCCAGAAAAGCGGAACCGATGTCCCGGGATGCTTGCACCAGCTGTTCAAAGAGGACCCGGTCCAGGGTCAAATCAATTATCTGCGGATCACGGTTCACCAAAAAATCTTCGCTTATTTTCTCAGCGGCCTCTCGAAACTTCTCCGGCAGGTCACGGTAGTCGTCTTCTTTCACCGCAAACTCAATTTTTTCCAGCGGGAGCGAACCCACCGGTATCAACAGATCACTTTTAACCCCGAGGTACTTGTCCTTAAAAAGCACTTTCAAGTTGTGAGCATCATATCGTAAGGCCAAAATGTCAATAAATTCAGGCCTGGGACTGATCCTCTTTACTGTATTAAAAGTGTCCTTGAGCTCCGCAGAAAGGATTGTTTCAAATTCGTAAACATCGGCCAGCTCGCTTACCGCACCGGCATAATCCGATTCGGAAAGCACTTTCAGGGCTTCTTCCGCGGAAGGTGAGTCTATCATGCGTTCAAAGCGCGTCCGATCAAGCAGGCGGGTTTCCAGGGCCCTGATGCGCCCAACCGCATAAGCGTAAATTGTATCGTCTACGGGCATATCTTTTTTGCTCTCCTTTCCCGGAGGAAAGCTTTTCATACACTTAATTATTGAAAAAGAACTGCCGCCACTTCAGGCTCCAGTTCGTCTCTTTTCATTTCCAACAACGATTCAAAAGAACAGTTTATCTCTACTCCTTCGGCCTGCAAAACAAAACCGCCCCGAATATCTCTCGGCTCGTCAGAAAGCTTTAGCTCGCCTTTTTTCCCCTGCTTGACCAGGGCCTGGTTTATTTCCTGCCAAAAATTGTCGGGGATCCTTTCCAGGTCACCGGCAGAAAACATAACCGTTTCCGTCCCGGTTTCCACGTACTCGAGAAGCATATCATGGATCATGGAAAAATACGCACGATCGTCCAGGTTTAAAAGCTGCTCCAGGGCCGCTTCAAATGCTTTGCCAATCATTTCCTGCTTGGCGGCAAGCAGATCTTTGCGGGCTTCAAGCTGTGCCACTCCAATGATCCGTCTTTTCTGCTCTTCCGCATCCTTTTTGGCCTGATCCAGGATCTGCTCTTCTTTGCGGGAAGCCTTTTCCCTGGCTTCATTTTCTACGGCTTTCGCTTTATCTCTTGCATCGGCTTTAATCGATTCAGCCCTGGCATTCGCATCATCGAGGATGCGCTGTATAATTCTATCCGCTCCCTCTTTCACACTTCACACTCCTTTATGTTGGCAGATCAAGGCCAAAGAGTATCAGGATGGAAGCCAGCAGGGCGAGAACGGCATATGTTTCCACCATAACCGAGTAAACGATCCCTTTACCCAGCTCTTCCGGCCTCTTGGCCACCAAACCCACTGCGGCGGCAGAGACCCGGCCCTGATATATCCCGGAAAGCAGACCGACAATGGCAATTGGCAGCGCAGCCATGAACACTCCATATCCCTGTGCCACCGTCAGATCAAGAAGCGCCTCTTCTCCGACAACGCCAATGTCCTGCATAATCAAAAAACCGGTTAAGAGTCCGTAGATACCCTGGGTTCCCGGCAGAGCCTGCAGCAACAGGGTTTGCCCAAATTTATCGGGGTCTTCGGTTACCAGGCCGGATGCGCTTTGCCCGACGATTCCCACCCCGACCGCAGAACCGATCCCGGCCAGGCCAACCGCCAGGGCGGCCCCTAAAAGCGCTATTTCAATTCCGTTCATTTGTAGAAAGCCTCCTTTTTATTCAAGCCATGTTTATTTGTTCAGGCATATTGGTTTTCAACCATCCCTTTGTACGAAAAGTTACCTTATGCCTCCTCACTTTCGGTTACGTCTATGTAATTGGTTTGCACTCTAAAGGGTCGAAAAGATTTGCCTCCGCCTTCAAAAAACTTGCCGAAAAATTCCACGTACTGCAAACGGCTGGTATGGACATAAGAAGTAAGGGAACTGATCACCACGTTAAACAGATGACCTCCCGCCAGAATAACCACCATTACCACGATGCCGATAATACTGCCGTAAACCAGTTCACCTATCGCATTAATAGCCATGGCAATAACCCCGGTGGCCAGGCCCAGGGCAAGCAGACGCGAATAGGACAGCACATCGCTTAAATAGCCGGTTATGTTATAAAGACTGAGCAGACCGCTCATGAATTTCTTAATGAGCCCCTGCTGGGTGCGTCCCTGGGTAAGGACTAAACCTGCTCCTCCTCCCACTGCCAGCCACTGGCCTGCAGGGGCCAGCTCGGGCAGAAGAAGCATAATAAGCCCGTTTAGAAAGATAAACCAGAAGCCCTGGTCAAAGAGGGCATCCAAAGGTTTGCCTGCTTTAAGATTGCGGTAGGCCTGGAGGCCAAGGCCGAAATAAATCTGCACCAGGCCGAGAGCAAAACAATAAATCAACATGGTCATCGGATCATCAAGCGGGTTAAACCAGAGAGGCGGTAGGTTAAACAGGTCGCCGAAGTAGCCGCCGAAAAGAATCCCAAAAGCCGCCGCAGAAAAGCCGCCTAAGTACAAGAGTTTCATCAACTGCTCACCCATACCTGACAGCCTGAGCTTACGGGAAACATAAACGGCAATCAGGGTGAGAATTAATCCGTATCCGGCATCCGACAGGCATATGCCAAAAAATATGAGGAAAAAAGGAGCCAGGAACGGGGTGGGGTCAAGCTCGCTTTTCTTGGGTGTGCTGTAGAGCTGGGTCACCACCTCGTAAGCATCGGCGGGGCCGCGGTTATGTAAAAGCACCGGCACATCTTCATGGGGTTCCGGATCCCTTGAAACCAGGACCGCCGTATCGGTTTTTTCCGCCAGGTTCGATTCAACATCGGCAAGTACCGGTTCCGGCACCCAGCCCTCGAGCAGGAAGCTGTTGTCGGTGCGGGCCAGGTTCGTTACGGCCTCATGTTTTTTTAGCTCATTGTCCATGTGATCATGGCAGGCCATCAACATCGGTCGGTGCTCCAAAATCCCTTCAACCTCATTTAATACAGTGCTTCTTTCTTCAGCCAGTGAATCCAGTTTCTGCTTCATTGACTCAATATTTTGGGAAGGGGTACCGGTCAGCCCTGGAAATGACACTGCGGTAACCGTATTATCTTTAAATAATTCCTGGGCCTTGCTGAAGTCCGCTTTAATGCAGGCAAAGAAAAAACAGGCAACATCGGTGCCTGTAGAAATCACTTCCAGGTAATGGGCGGGAAGTTTTTCATCCAATGAAGCCTGAAGGCCGGAAAGATTGTCCACCGGGATTTGATACAGTCCCATCGAGGCGAAACTGCCCTCTTTGGCCTGTTCAAGGGGGACATCGAGATCCCCCCAGGGCTCAAGTTCTGCAATAAGATTGGAGCATTGCGTTTCTTCATTGCGGATGCGGGTAAGCTCATCTTCCGCCCTGCGGCAATCTTCATGAATAGTTTTGGTTTGATCCATCCGGTTAATATAATCATTGTAACGCTCGGGAGTCAATTCCACCTTTGCCCCTGTAAACTGCTGGACAAAAGTTTTTTTCAGCGGAAAATAACGTTGAAGAAAATCAAGGCAGTAGCGGATCTCACCCAGCTTTTCGTCCAGCTCGGAAACACCTTCATCAGGTTGATCGGGTTCCAGCAGCGATTCCATTTCGCTCCAGGATTCACCGGATTTAACATCCACCATCTCAACGCTGCCCATCCGCTGGAGGAGGTTAAAGATCGTTTCCCTCTCCTGCCGATGGGCCAGCAGGTATGCTTTTTTCATATCAATAATCGGCATCTGTTTTCACAACCCTATCTGTAAGCACAGCCAGCGCATCCGGAAGCTGTTTCTCGGCCTTTTCTTTCAACCGGGCAATCTCTTCGCGCCGCTCTTTTTTCAACGGTTCGGCTTCTGCTTTTGCTTCCTCTATCGCTTGATCGATTAGCTCCCGACCTTTTTTTTCGGCTTCTGATGCTGCCTTATCCAGGATTTCTTCAGCCCTGCCTTCCGAATCTTTGTATATCCGGCGGCCTTCCTGTTGAGCTTCCTTAATAGCTGCTTCCGCTTCGCTTTCAGCATCTTTTATCGCTTTTACCAGCTCTATTGTCAATCTACCATCACCACCTCAAAACTATACTGACAAGGCAAAAAGAGCTGCACCCGGTAAACCTGCTCAGGCAGCTCACCTGTTAATTCCGCCAAGCAACCCGAAATGAATTAACAATATTCATCTAAATGTGACAATTAAAACAGACAATTTGTATATCGGGTAATGTGCATTCAGTATTATTATACTATATAGCTTATTTCAATTCCTGCTTCGGCAAATATTTTTTTTGCCAGTTCATCCGGATAGCTTTCCGCAAGAACCAGGGAGCGGATTCCCGCATTCACAAGCATCTTGGCGCAAACAGCACAGGGATAGTGGGTAGAGTAAACCGAGGCATTTTTAATGGCCACGCCGTGCACAGCCGCCTGAATAATGGCATTTTGCTCGGCATGCAGCCCGCGGCAAAGCTCATGCCTCTCACCGGAAGGCACATTTAGTTCCTCCCGTAAACAGCCCACTTCACTGCAGTGTTTCAAACCGGCCGGAGCCCCGTTATAACCGGTGGACAAAATCCTTTTATTTAGGACAATCAAAGCCCCCACCCGGCGGCGCATGCAGGTGGAACGAGTAGATACCACGGATGCGATTTGCATAAAATAGTGATCCCAATCCGGCCGCTCAGTCAATAGTTCACCTCTATTTATCATACTGTCCCAAAAAGTCGATCGCCGGCATCCCCTAAACCGGGGACGATATAAGCTTTTTCATTAAGCTTGTCGTCAACTGCGGCAAGATAAATTTTAATGTCCGGGTGCTGATCGAGTATGGCTTTAATGCCTTCGGGAGCAGCGATCAGGCTGAGGACCTTTATATTGCGAACGCCGGCATTCTTCAAAAGTTTCAGGGCGTGGGCCGCGGAACCGCCCGTAGCAAGCATCGGTTCGAGTAAAAAGCAATCTGTTTCGTTGATATCCGGCGGCAAATTACAGTAATATTCTATAGGCACGTGCTGGTCTTGGTCACGATATAACCCGATGTGCCCTGCACGGGCATAGGGGAAAATACGCAGGGCCCCGGGTACCATTCCCAGGCCTGCCCGGAGAACAGCTACAAACACCGGTTCCGGGCCGGCGATTTCCTTCCCACTGGATGGAGCAACAGGGGTGATCACATCAGCTTCAACAGTTTTATTACCCCGCACAGCTTCGTACAGCAAAAAAGAAGTAATTTCTTCTACCAATCCCCGGAACTGCCAGGTTTCTGTTTCTACACGACGGCACTGGGTCAATTTATGCTGAACCAGTGGATGATCAATTACAAATACCTGGTCCAATGACAACACCCCTTTACATTTTTTTTACGGTCCGGGTTAAATAAACCGCAGAGATAAAAGATCAACGTCTTTCCATCTGGATAATTTTTTCAAGGCGACTGCTGTGTCTGCCCCCGGTAAAAGATGCATTTAAAAAAGCTCTAACAATATCTACCGCCAGGCCGGGTCCAATTACCCTCGACCCCATGGTTAAAATATTGGCGTCGTTATGCTCCCGGGCACAGCGGGCTGAATAGGGGTCACCGCAAAGGGCCGCCCTGATTCCGGATTGTTTGTTTGCCGCTATGGACATGCCTATTCCAGTACCGCAAATTAAAATGCCGCAGAAACAATCATCGGCTGCTACAACTTCAACCACTGCAGCGGCAATGTCCGGATAGTCGGCGCTTTTTTCGCTAAAAACCCCCATATCCCTGTAAGCTTTCCCGGATTCTCTAAGGTACCCGACAACCTGTTCCTTCAACTGAAATCCAGCATGATCACTACCGATGGCTATTGTCATTGATTCGACCCTCCTGCTCTTCCTTCAATTTCCCAGTAACCTTCTTTATGCAGGATCTAATTTCCTCTAAAACCCGCGTATATTCTTCACTGCCCAAACCGATCGGGTCGCTAATTTCAGTATCCCGGGACGCCGCACCTGCATATTCCTTTAAAAGATACGTTTTACCGGCCGACTGCGGGTAGTTCGCCAGCAGCTGCCGCCGGTGATCGGCTGTCATTACCAGGATTAAATCGGCCTCCTCAACCATTGCGGCATCAAGAAGAGTTGCCCTGTGGTTGTTTAGAAGATCAATACCCCGAGAAGCGAGCATTTTTTTTACCGGATCGGAAGCTGCCGAACCGTCCAGGGCAGTGAGGCCGGCTGAAGAAACCACAACCTTAAAAGAAAGGCCCTGGTTTTCCAGCTCGTTTTTTAACAGGGCTTCAGCCATTGGGCTGCGGCAGGTATTGCCAGTGCAAACAAACAAAATCTTCAAGGCAAACCGCCTCCTGGTAATAGTTTGTTGTTTAGCTGGAACCGGTTATACTTTCAGCACCCGGGCCGCCGCCTTTCTAAGCCGATTCATCACGGCCAGGCCCAGCCCGGAGGTATCCGTTTCTTCCACTATGATCAAATCCACTCCCCGGTGATCAAGCTCTCGTAAGGCCTGGTAGAGGTGAGCGGCCATATGATCGGAGCCCAGTTTGCCGGAGCGGTATTTCTCAATCACTTTATTTAGATGCCCCACTTTCAAACCTTTTCGCTTATAATGCTCGGCAAGTGAAGAAACAAGCCTTCGGCGCCTCTTCTCCGGCCCGATCAGCAAAATAAGCGGTGCACGCGGGGAATAATGGCGATATTTTGTTCCCGGCGAAGCCGGAATTTGTACGCCTTGCAAGCGGTCCGACAATGCCACCCTGCAGCCGAGAACATTTTCCAGCGCTTCACGGGAAACCCCCCCGGGTCTGAGGATGACCGGTTCGGGACCGATCAGGCTCAATACTGTTGATTCAACGCCGATCGAGCAGGTCTCGCTTCTGATAACGGCATCGATGCGACCGGCCAGGTCTTCTAAAACATGTTTGAAGTTTGTCGGGCTTGGCCTTCCTGAACGGTTAGCGCTGGGGGCCGCTATCGGTACCCCGGAAATTCGGATAAAATCAAGGGCGACTTTATGATCCGGCATGCGCACGGCAATTGTGGGCAGGCCCGCGCTGACGGCAGCTGATATTTGATCGGATCTTTGTAAGACAAGGCTCAGGGGCCCGGGCCAAAACCTCCGGGTAAGCACATGGGCCTGTTCAGGAACTTTCCGGGCCACTTTTTCAAGCTGCTCCGGTTCGGAAAGATGGACGATCAGGGGGTTGTCGGCGGGTCGCCCTTTTGCGGAAAATATTTTTTTTACCGCTGCTGAATCGGAGGCCGCCGCCCCGAGGCCGTATACGGTCTCGGTAGGAAAGGCCACCAATCCCCCGCTGTTGATTATTTTTGCAGCCCTGGCCAGCGAGGGCCGGCCGCTGTCAAGAAGGAGGGTCCCCAGTATACACGGGGTTACAGGTGACATCAAGCATCATCATCTTTCCGGCACAGGCATCGTTATATCTTTAGCCTACTCTTCGAGGACCAGATCGGCAATATTGTTGGCGTGATCACCGACCCGCTCCAGGTTGCTCAAGAGATCGAGGTAAATAACTCCGGCAGGCGGATAGCATTTTTTTTCGTTAATGCGATCGATGTGCCTTTTGCGCAGAGTTTTTTCCATTTCGTCGATTTCATTATCCTCAATAACTACCCGGCCGGCAAGTTCTTTGTCGTTTTCCTCAAAAGCTTTTATTGCCAGTTGGAGCATGGCCCTCACTTTTTTATAGAATTCTGTGATTTCGTCCAGGGCGCTTTGTGAAAAAGGCAGTTTTTCCTCGGATTTGGTTTCAGACAGTTGAGTAATATTTTCGGCATGATCGCCGATACGTTCAAGATCATTTGCCGCCGACATGAAACTGCCAACCAGCTTTGTCTGCTGGTTGGACATGGAATGCTGGGACAGCTCGGATAAATAAACGTTGATCTCTTCTTCCAGGCCGTCAACCAGGTCTTCCATCTGGTCGATATGCTTGATCTTCTTGAGGTCATTTTTTAAGAATACCTGCATCGCTTCATCAAGCATTTCCTGGGCAATGTTGGCCATCCGCAGCAGTTCCTGCCTGGCACCGCCAATCGCAACAGCAGGTGTTTTCAAGATGCGCGGATCGAGGTATTTCGGCCCGAACTCGACTTTCTCGTCCTCGCCGGGAATAATGTAGCAAATCAGCCTGGTAAAGTATTTTAAAAAAACGACAAAAACCACTGTATTAAAAAGATTAAAAGCTGTATGGGTGTTGGCTACCTGGCGGGGAACGGTTGCCGCTGTTTGCACCAGCAAATCGCTAAATGGAGCAAGGAATATCATGACCAGGATCACTCCGACAACGTTGAACACAACATGAGCCACGGCGGCGCGGCGCGCAGCTATATTGGCCCCAATGCCGGCAAGAACCGCCGTGATGCAGGTGCCGATGTTCG
>PUNU01000298.1 GCA_003551865.1 Syntrophomonadaceae bacterium | reverse complement strand
CTTTTGAAATTATGTTTTACGGCATTGTTTCTCTAAATTATCTCGATCAGGCCAGGAATTTAATTAGTAAATACGAGATTGACCCGGCGGAAGTGGACAAGGTGGAAAAATCAGTTCCCAACTGTATAACTACGGAAATGGGACTTGATATGCTGCAGGCTGCAAAAAGGATAGACCAGGCCGGAGATGAACCCTCTCCCGGTCATCCCGAAATCAAATATTTGCTTGAAAAATACGGCCACAGGTCAGTAGCAGAAATAGATGTCGGCATGCCCAGGTGGAATGAAGACCCGGAATATGTAACCGGCTTGATCAAATCTTATATTGAACACAAAACTTACCGGCAAGGTGTTGAAAAGTTTTACCGGGAACAGGAAGAGGCGGAAAGGGCGATCGAAAATATAGTTTCCCGGTTAAAACTGCAGGGGGCCGGCAAGGATGCGGCAAAGGTTAGAAAATGGCTGAAGGGCCACCGGGAACTGTACGGCATAAGGGAATACCCCAAGTTTGTCCTGCTTAAAGCCATTGCTACCTACCGGGAGATGCTGCTGGAGATTGGCGCGGAACTGCAGGAGGAAGGCAGGATAGAGCACATCGAAGATATATTCATGGTCACCTTGGAGGATCTGGAATCCGGGGAAAAGCTGCATGAAAAAGTCGGGCAGAACCGGTGGGAGTACGAAAAAGAAACGAGAAGAGCTTCCGTGCCCCGCATCATGACCAGCACCGGAGAAACTTTCTATTCCGCTCCGCCGGGTGAGGGTGATGACCCCGATAATGGGGTGCCCGTATCGCCCGGTTACTATGAAGGGACTATTAAAGTGCTCAATAATCCCGGGGAAGCGGAAAAACTAAACCGGGGAGATATAATGGTTACTGCGGCCACAAATCCGGCCTGGACTCCCCTGTTCATGATTATCGGCGGTCTAATCATGGAAACCGGCGGCCCCATTTCCCACGGGTGTGTTGTGGCCAGGGAATACGGCATACCGGCTGTTGTCGGGGTGAAAAACGCCACAACCCGGTTTCAAGACGGACAAAAAGTCAGGATTAACGGTGAAACGGGTAAAGTAGAGATCTTAAGCGGTTAATTGACGCGGGCCGGGTTCAGGACAAAAGGCCTAATTTTTGCGCCAGGGCCACTGCTTCTGCCCTGCTCCTGGCTCCCAGTTTGCCGTAAATGTTGCTGGTATACCATTTAACGGTTCCCACCGACAGGTAAAGCTCTTTGGATATTTCCCGGTTGGAATAGCCTTCGGCTAAGAGCTTTAAGATTTCCTGTTCCCGTTCATTAAGCTCTTCAACCAGCTGCCGGCCTGTTTTTTGATCTGCTTTATCCTTTTTCTCCTTTTTGCCGGGCGCCCTCTTCTCGCCTTTGATTGCCCTGTATATTTCTGCTGCATATTTGATCAGTTCCTTGTTATCCGGCGACGCCTTTCTGTTCTTTTCTTTATTCAAGAACCGGTAAAAGACCGGCTCCAGTTCCCTGCCTTCATCGATGAAAACCTGGAAATAGCCCGCTTCTTTTCCGGCTGAGAGAGCTTCCATGAGCAGCGTTTCTGCTTTTTCGGGACGGCCTTTCTTCTCTTCCAACAGGCTTTTAAGCAGCCTGGTTTCAAGCAGGTATTTCAGGTTGCCTCCACCGCCGGCAAATGCCTCAATTTTTTCCAGTAACAGGTCTACCCGGTTCAGGTCATCTTCGGCGCTGCCGGCCAGGACCCTGGCCAGGGTCAGGTAACCTTTTTCACAGCTGAAAGAAACCTCGCCGTCTGCCGTGATACCTGCTTCTGCCAGGGTTTCTTCAGCCTTAGACGGATCACCCAGTTCGTAGTAAATGCGCCCTTCCCAGGCAGCGGCGGGGATAATGACAAATTGGGGCAAACCCAGCTCCCGGCTAAGCCCCTTAACTTTTCCGGCAATCTCCAGAACCTGCTCACGGTTACCCTCGGAGAAAGCCAGGGCAGCACTGAAAAGATAATTCATGCCTAAAAAAGGCTTTTCCGGTTTACTGATTTCAAGGCCGTGTTTGATGCAGCTTTCCGCTTCATCAAGGTTCCCCTTTTCTCTTAAGATCTCCCCGAGCAGGGCCCATAGGCATCCGACCCGGGGCAGCCTTGAAAAACCGTGATCAGCGGCAAATTTTATAATTTCACGAGCCAGCCCTTCGGCTTCTTTAAGCTTTCCCAGGTAGTAGAGGGTATGGGTCAGTTTGAAACCGGCGGTAACCGTGGAATGGTTAATTCCGGAATCACGGCTCATTTGGAGCGCCTTCTGTAAGTAAGGGCAAGCCTTATTGAAGTCACCGGACATGAAACTGGCATCGCCGGAGATGATTGCTGCGTAGATACGCCAGAAGCTGGTATGGGCGGGGAGCTGCTGCAGGGCAGTTTCAGCGTAATCCAGGGCCCGGGAGATATTATTTTCGCAGAAGTTGAAGTACATCTTCAAAAGGGCCATGGTTCCCTGGAACTCCTGCTGCTTTTCCCGGTCATCATAGCTGAGTTTTTCTGCCATCTTCATTAATTTTGCCGCTTCCTCGTTGTTTTTCCGGACAAAGCGGTAGAGAGCTTTGTAAGCAAGGAGGATGGGGAATTCAACCAGGAG
>PUNU01000290.1 GCA_003551865.1 Syntrophomonadaceae bacterium | reverse complement strand
GGGTCAATATGATCGAGTTTACGGTGGAGACAGCCGCCGCGCTGATGCCCAGCATGACAAGCAAAGCTATCACCGGGGGAACAATGCCCAGGCCCAGCAGGGCCGGGGTGGCGCTGTCGGCTACCTCCAGCTCCGGCAAAAGCAAACGCGCTGAAAAACCCCACAGGATTGAAACCAGGGTGTAGATAAAACCAAAAATCAAAAAACCCATGACCATAATGCGCATCTGGCCCAGCGAACGCGGCATAAACAGGCGCTGGCTTACCTGGGGATTTGAGAGGGAAAAGAAAAACCAAGGCAGGGTCAAGCCGACAAAAGCGTTGACATTGAAGAAACCGGGGCCTGGAACAGCCAGCCACTCCGGATACTGCGTTTCAAGCCGGGCAAACATGCCTCCAAATCCGCCAAACGCGCTGTAGGCAATAAAAAAAACCGAGAGCACGGCAACGATCAGCATCACGGCAGCCTGCAGAGAATCAGTCCAGGCCACCGCCCTGAGGCCGCCGGTCCAGGTCCAGTAAACGGCGATTACGGCGGCGATAACCACCCCGACCAGGTAAGGTATCTCCCCACCTGATATGCCTTCCAGCAAAGCGCCGATCCCGGTCAGCTGGACCGCACTGTAGGGGATTAAGAAGATAACCGCCGCCACAGCGGAGACAACAGCCACTGCCTTGCTCTGGTAACGGTCACCGAGCAGCTCGGTGGGAGTAAGATAATTAAATCGCTTTCCGACCAGCCAAAACCGCGGTCCAAAAAAGGCCACCAGGATCAAACCGGAAAGATAAATCAATTCAAATCCCAGCGCACCAACCCCGCCGACATAGGTAAAGCCGGCCAAACCGATAAGCATAAAAGCACTGTAAGTGGTTGTGCTGTAGGTCAAAGCAGCCACTATTCCACCGAGGGCCCGTCCGGCAAGAAAAAAATCGTTTACTTCAAAAATCAATTTTTTTCCAGCATACCGGGCTATAATACTGCCGACAATGAAATACAAAAATACTGCCAGATAGATCGTGCTAGCGCTCATCAAAATCCCTCCATCTGGCAGTTATTATGCCCAGGCAAACAATTACAACTAGGGCAAAAACGTTCCAGAACAAAAAAGCCCCGTATACTTCTGTTAGATCGCGCATCAAGGGAGTGTAAGGGACAATAAATGCGGCAAGGATCATGATAATAAACAAAACTGCCCAAAATATTCGTTGCTGTTTCAAGCAATAAGGCCCCCTTTTAGCTTTAGTTGAGGATGTTTTCACACACGGTTTATTTTTTAACCGTAAGCACGTTGCAGTTTTTTGCCTGTTGGACAACCGCGCTGCTGACACTGCCGAGGAACAACCGCTGCAATCCGCTTAAACCCCGGCTGCCGATGACAATCATGTCATATCCGCCTTCACAGGCTTCATTGATAATAATCTGAGCCGGATGTCCCACCTTAAAAATTGTCCGCACCCTTACGTCCATCCCCTCAAACACCTTCAGAGCCTCGGATAAAATCTTTTTCCTTTCTTCTTTATGCTCCTCGACCATTTTTCTAAAACTCTTCACATCTTCAGCTGCAAAACCTCCATGCGAAGCAAATGAAGACAAATCCGCCCTATGATCATAAACATGTATTATAGCCACATCAATAATATGGCGCCCTTCTGCGATCTTTGCAGCCTCTTCCAAAGCTTTTTGGCTTTGCTCCGAACCGTCCGTGCATACCAGGATTTTCACCTAAATTCCTCCCAGTCTCAAATTTTGTAGCACGGGGACGGGGTACCTGCTACACATATGTACGGAGCGACAGGCTGTTTGCTATGCGCACTACGTATGTAGCAGGTACCCCGTCCCCTTGCTACACGTCCCTTTGCTACAGCAGGTGCCTCATCCCCAGCTACATTATAAATTATACCAGTTTCTAACATACTTCTGTATTTATTTTATATGCAGAAGGAATTAATAGCAACATGGTGTCTACAGAAAAAGGGACGGGGTATCTGCTACACATTTTCGTGTAGCAGGTACCCCGTCCCCTTGCTACGTGGTGCGCCTGGGAGGATTCGAACCCCCGGCCCGCGGATTAGAAGTCCGCTGCTCTATCCCCTGAGCTACAGGCGCTTGTAATTATATATTAACCCGATTTGGCCAAAAAAACAACAGCCAGTTTGCCCTGCATTCAGCCAACAGTGTCTTCTCTTAAGAACACCCATTCCCAGCCGTTCCAGGCAAATACCGCCCTGATCGACCATTCGCTGAACGGCAATCCAAAAAGCACCGAAACATACTGCTCGTCTTTGTCTTCGATCTCGTAAACGATTACGTTATCATGATCAAGGTCGTACTTCTCAAAGAAATCGTCCATCTCGTTGATCTCTTCGGTATGGTACATAATTACCTGCGGATCGCCGGTCCGGCCCACCAGCCAGTGTTTTAGTTTATCTTCCAGCCTATTGTAATCGGGCGGACTCATCGGTTCTTCCTCCTCTTCCACCTCTTCTTCTTCCCACGGCTCCGGCTCCACCGCTTCGGGTTCCGGTTTGGCAGCCTCTTCTTCCGTTACCTCCTCCTCCTCCGGCACCGCGGCTTCTTCCTGCAAAACGGGTGCGGGAGTATAATCC
>PUNU01000224.1 GCA_003551865.1 Syntrophomonadaceae bacterium | reverse complement strand
GTTATTAATTGTACACTGGAAACGTTCCTTCCTGAGAACGCGATTGCAACTGGCCTACTGTTGTAGCCGCCGATCCGGAATTCCACCCATAACAGCCCGAAATTAGAGTCTGCGGGGTCTGCGTAGGTTAAAGTTTTAATAATCAAACACTTAATATTTTTGCTTGTGCTGAAGAATTCTCTTAGAGCGAATATTACTCTGCTTGATGATTTGCGCTAAGCACATTAAGATATGGCTTTTTTTGAACTGAAGCCGGCGGCTGTCGATGTCGGCGAAGGTCAAACCACCTACATGGTAGGTATGAGCAACCGAAAGCGGGAGGGGCTTCTGTCAGCAATCTGATAATAGAGCTTAGAAGCTATCCTTTGTGCTCATCACTTTGCCGCTAAGAATTTTCCCAAGCATAGGCTGAAAACGTAATACTTTAACTAGCAAATACTTAACCTACGCTGACCCCGGTAACGCCAAGCTTTTTCACTTCAACAGGTCGCTTAAAACTGGATTGTTATTAAGTCGGTTGCGTAGCTTCGTGAGGTCACCATGTGTGACCACTTCGCCAAAAACGTTTTGAGCCTGCCGTATAATTTCATCCAGTGCATGCTCTCGCGGTGACTTGGGAAGATGCGGCTTCAGTTTCTTCTTGGCTTCTTCTTCAGACAAGCCGTCAACAGAAACTCCTTCTGTAACGACATGAGCTTCCTCTTTTGACAACCATTTTATTTCAGGGGCGCATTCAGACAGAAGCTCTTTTGTCAATTTTTCGCCCCGCTTATTAGGCCAGTCACGGGTAGCAACGCGACTGTAGAGATTTCCCATCAGCCATCGGAGCTTGCTTTGGAACTCACGTTCCAAGCGTCCTCGCCTAGCCCTTACAAGCAGGTCGTAGTGTTCATAAGAACGAAGAGCAACATTAACCCGCAAAACCGCCACACAGCTTTCTGCAATTCCCGCATCAGCGTCTGGGTAGAGATAAAATAAACCCAACTTCTGTTCATTCTGGTTAATTAAACGCTGAAGAAATCTCTTGGCCTCAACTTTCGAATCTTTGTCAAGGACATCGTGCGGGTATTCTTTGCAAACTCGTCTCAGCAAATCGCGGAGGTAGTTTGATAAAGAACGAATAACCGCAACGTTCACATATTTTGAATTACAGCGTCTCCCCTTTCGACGAACCAAATCACAGGTTTGTGTAAGCACCATGAAACCGGCATATTTCGGGTCACAAAAGTGAGGATGAACAGATTTAAGGAGATTTCGCAGACCTGAACTGGGGTCAAGGATATCACCTTGTTCCAAGTCATTACTTTTGTCGGAGATTTCTGTATATGTCCAATGAGAGACCATGGTAGAATAAAACTGACTATCAAAAGCTCAAGAATCCATTTTTTGGATAGGTTCATGCGGAACATACCGCAAAACGACAACCCCCTCTGTCTTCCGTGTCACCACAGATCTGCTCCTTTCACCCTCAGAAGGACTAGCTGTTGATTCTGATGTTTCTTGGGTTTTTGGAAGAGTAGTTGCGCATTGGTACTTTGCATTCAGCTCTTCAGTTTTCATCGTCTTGGTCATCTTCTTCCTCCGTAATAGTTAAATTCAATCCATTTGCGACCTTGTTAACCGTGTCCATGATGTCTTCAACTGGTGTTTGTAACCATTTGATTAAATCAGAACTGTTTTTCGTGTTTCGATCAAAGTTCATATTGACAGTACACTCTTGCTTATCATCAATGGCAACCGCAATGTTGAGAGTGCCCTCACCGTATTTTAATGATCTGGTTAAATTACGTCCGACAATTTCGAAGTCGGAGTCCGAAAACTTATTATCAATTTCCTTATCGAATAATTGCATAGCCTCATTCGTATCCACAACCCGGAAGCGTAGATTAAAGCCAGCGGCAATGACCGGAGTTTCTGGAAGCTTTTCCAATGCCCTCTTGCCGACGATAAGCGCTTGCTTCAATGAAGAATAGTCAGCATTATCCAAGTCAATTATAAGCCTATTGTTATTTGCCATAACAACCAATCCATGATCTTCGGATCTGACCCGATAAGGGCCTACACCATCCAAGGGGACTTCTACAGGTATGGCCGTGCCATCCTCAAGGCAAAATAGGCGAGTGGCAATCCCTTTCGGAGTCAGGATAGCTGTATTCCAATGGCCAACAATGACCACGTTCCAATTATGTGTTTTTATATTCATTATTATGTTCCGCTCCGGTTGCGTTATGAGTCCTTGCTGACCCTTAAGCTTAGGCTAAAAAGAGAAATATGCCTCTCCTGCGAATTTAAATTGCTAACGATATCTAAAGCACACATGATATTGCTTCAATCATCAATGTATAAATTAAACAGGTGCCTTTCCTTGTCTTCCTTGATAACATACAAATGGAAACGGCGTTCGTCAAGCTATAAGCTTAGGTACAACGGCGTTTTGCGTCCCACTGGTATCCCATATCAGTAGATAGACTTTGCTGTAAAATTCACCATTTTCGCACTTAACAATAATTTGGATTTCTTGTGACATTCTGGTTCCTCATCATCCAATATATCGGGGTCAATGGATTAAATAGCCTTAGAACGATTTTTTCTCCTTGCAAAAACGTTT
>PUNU01000195.1 GCA_003551865.1 Syntrophomonadaceae bacterium | reverse complement strand
AATTTAACATTCCCAAAGTAAAAGTATGCTTACAGTCAACCGCCACAGAAAGGAAAAGGCCAATGACTGTAACCGCCCAACAATTGAGGTTGCTGATGAAAAATTATGAAAGGACAGGATCAACAGAGAAGGCATCGGCGAAAGCCGACATGTGCCGGCAGACGGGAGCGAAGTACCTGCGCGGCTCTTCGCCCCAGGGAGGCGGGCCTCCGGGAGATCGCCACTGGCGAACCCGAAAAGACCCTCTCCATGAGGTTTGGAGCAAGGCTGAGGAAATGCTTTCGGATGCTGACGACCTTGAAGCCAAAACACTTTTTGACTGGCTTTGCCGGGAGTATCCGGAGAGTATGCAGGAGTGTCAGCTGCGCACTTTCCAGCGTCGCGTCAGACAATGGCGGGCGACTTCGGGACCTGGGAAAGAGGTTTTCTTTCCGCAGGAAGTCGAACCGGGCCGCCGCATGTCGGTGGACTTCACTTCCATGAATTCGCTTGACATCTCCATCAACGGCGCACCCTTCCCCCATATGCTCTGCCAAAGCGTTCTGTGCTATTCCAACTGGCAGTGGGCCACGGTCTGCTTCAGCGAAAGTTTTCAGGCTTTGCGCGCAGGTGTCCAAGCGGCGCTTTTCAGAATGGGCCGCGTCCCCCGTGAGCTCTGGACCGACAACAGCACTTCGGCCACACACAACCCGGCAGCGGACGAAGACGGCGAAAGGCAGTTCAATCAGCGGTATCTGGATATGACCAGTCATTTCGGCATGGAACCGCACACCACTTCGCGCGGCAGAGCTAACGAAAACGGCGATGTGGAAAGCGCCAACGGCCACTTGAAGCGACGCGTCAAACAGCATCTTCTGCTGCGGGGAAGCCGCGACTTCGAGAGCCGGCGGGAGTACGAAATATTTCTGACCGGTATTTTCAACGCGGCCAACAACCTCCGCCGGGAGCGCCTGCGCGAAGAGTTCGAGGTCATGCAGGAACTCAAGGCCTCTGCTCTGGCCGAATGGGATGAAGAGCGGACGACAGTACGCAAGTGGAGCGTGGTTTCAGTCGCCCGCAATACCTACTCGGTACCCAGCCGGCTGATCGGCGAAAAAGTGGTTGCCCGGTTGTACGAGGACAAAGTGCGGATTTATTTCAAAGATGAACTTCAACTGGAGGCGCCGCGGCTGCGCGGCCGCGGCATGATTCATGTCGATTACCGGCACGTCATCCACAGCCTGGTTCGCAAACCGGGAGCGTTCCGTGATTATCGGTATAAAACCGAAATGTTTCCGACGCTTAATTTTCGAAAAGCGTATGATCGGCTGCATGAAGTTTGCGTACCGCGAACTGCGGACCTGGAATACCTGCGGATTCTGAAACTGGCCGCGGATACGACGGAGGAAACAGTGGACGGTATTCTTGAACGACTTCTTTCACATGGGGCGGCACCCCGCTGGGCAACTGTCGAGGATTTCATTCCGGCGGTTCGAAAGGACGCTGTTTACCATATAAAAATGGAGCCGGTACAGCTTGCTGAGTATGACATCCTGCTGGGAGGGACATTGAAATGAAAACACCGGCTCTTGATATCATGTTGCGCACTCTCCGGCTCCCCTCCATGCTTTCTGTTTACCGAGAGCTTGCGGACCGGGCCGCCGCTGAGCATTGGGGATACGAGCAATACCTCCAGGCGCTGCTTGAAGAAGAAACCGAAAACCGTTCCAAACGTCGAATTCAGCGCCTGCTGAAACGCTCCAATCTGCCGGACGGCAAGAACCTGGCGACGCTGGACAAAAACAAACTCCCGCACAAGGTAAGAACGCTTCTTCCCAGCCTGTTTGACGGCGGCTTCGTTAAACGGGCTGAAAACATCCTCATGTACGGCCTGCCCGGCCGCGGCAAGACCCATCTGGCCGCCGCCATCGGGCATGAGCTGGTTGTCGAACACGGCGTCCCGGTACTGTTCACCAGCACATTCGCACTCGTGCAAAAACTTTTAGCGGCAAAGGCCGAGCTGCGAATTGAACAACTGTTCAAAAAACTGGACAAATTCGAAGTAATCATTCTTGACGATATCGGGTACGTCCAGCAGAGCCGGGATGAAATGGAAGTCCTGTTCACCTTCATGGGCGAACGTTATGAACGCAAAAGTCTGATCATAACAACCAACCTGGTTTTCAGCGAATGGGACAGAATATTCAAGGATCCTATGATAACCGCGGCGGCCGTTGACCGCCTCGTCCATCATTCGACAATCCTGAATCTGAGCGGCAAAAGCATTCGTGCCGAATACCACATGAAAAACCATCCGGGGTAAACTGCTTCTCCTCCGGGTCGCCGGGCTCCCCCTCTTGCCCCTTCGGGGCACCCTGCGGGACGAGGGAAAGCCCGGCGACCCGGAGGAGCCCCAGCCCTGCCAGACATGCAAGTCAGGAGCTGTCAAAGAGGAGCAATCAATCCAATTAAAACAAAAGGAAAAGAAGCCGAAAAGTAATTGTCGTCAATGTTAATTTTTAATTGTCGTCACGTAAAAATATAATTGTCGCTTGACATCTGAGAAAATTGCCAGGTATAATGAGGAAATGCCAATGATCTATGAACTGGTCCTTTTTCTTGACATGCTCAGGAGTT
>PUNU01000153.1 GCA_003551865.1 Syntrophomonadaceae bacterium | reverse complement strand
TAGGGACGTTCCGGAGAGTTTTAAAATCGGGCGAAGCCAATTTGCCCGGCAGCATAAAAAAAGGAGATGGAGCGTGATGAAGTTCGGTGGCCTGACTGTTGTGATTCCCCGGGAAATAATGCCCGGCGAGAGAAGGGTGGCGGCAATACCGGAAACAGTTGAGCAGTACGTAAAAGCCGGAGCCAAAGTGCTGGTGGAGAAAGAAGCCGGTAAAATGGCTTATTTTAGTGATGACGATTATATCCAGGCCGGAGCGGAGATTATAACCGATCCGGCTGAGTTGTTTCAAAAAGCGGATATTGTGCTCAAGGTCAAGGAGCCGCAGTTCAATGAAGAGCTCGGAAAGCACGAAATTGACTTGTTCCCGGAAGACTGTGTTTTGATAACTTTCTTACACCCGGCCAATCCGGCAAACCATGAAATGGTTAAGAAGCTGGCGGAAAGGGGTGTAACCGGCTTTACCCTGGACAGTATACCGAGAATATCCCGGGCTCAGCAGATGGATACCCTGACTTCAATGAGTACTGTAGCCGGCTACAAATCTGTAATAACAGCTGCTTTTAACTTGTCCTGTTTTATTCCCATGATGCCGACAACCGCAGGGGTAATCCAGCCGGCCCAGATCCTGGTGGTCGGTGTGGGTGTCGCCGGGCTCCAGGCCATTGCTACGGCAAAACGGCTGGGAGGAAAAGTTAAAGCCCTCGATATCCGCCCGGAAGCCAACGAGCAGGCTCGAAGCCTGGGAGCGGAAGAAATAGCCTTTGAGCTTCCGGAAGGCCTGGGCGTGGGTGAAGGCGGTTATGCCGAAAGACTTCCCGACGAATGGTATGCAAAGGAAAGAGAGGCCCTGGCTCCCCATGTCAGCGAAAGCGAAGTAGTTATTCTGGCGGCCTTGATTCCGGGCGAGCAAGCACCACTGCTTGTGGACAAGGCCATGGTCGAGAATATGAAGAAGGGATCGGTGATCGTCGATATCTCTATAGACCAGGGGGGTAACTGCGAGCTGACCCGCCGGGGTGAAGAGTACGAATATGACGGTATCTATATCAGCGGATTATTAAACATTCCCGCTTACCTGCCGATTGATTCTTCCAGGATGTTTGCTCAAAATACTTATAATTACCTTAACTACCTGGTTGAGGATGGCGGGGTCAAATATGACCTGGATGACGAAATCATAAGTCATTCCCTTGTTACCAGGGATAAAAAGATCGTCCATGATGGGACTTTGAAAGCCATGAAAGAATAGTAATAGAAACAGGGGTTGTTCCATAACGGGGAAGGAGGTAGTTGGGTTTTGATGCCCGTAATACTGATTTTTGTCCTGATTTGTGCTCTGTTGGGGTATCGGGTAATTTCCGCGGTACCCTCTTTGCTGCATACCCCGCTTATGTCGGGTATGAATGCTTTGTCGGGCATAACCGTGTTAGGTTCTATTGCCATCTATGCCGCTGCTCCGCCGGGAGTACAAAGCCTTGCCGCAGCGGCTGTTGTTTTAGCCATGATTAATGTGGCAGGCGGATTTTGGGTTACCGAACGCATGCTGCGTATGTTCAGGCATGAAAAGGCGGAAGAGGGTGAGCGGCAGTGGTAGACTTTTATATAATAATTATCCCCGTTCTGCTGGTTGTCGGTTTCCTGATCGGCATCCGCCTGATGCAGTCTCCCCGGACCGCTTTGTGGGGCAATCGGCTGGGTGCTCTTTGTATGGCCCTGGCCATTGGTTTTGCCTTTCAGGAAATAGGTGTTGGTAATTCCTTGATCTGGTTATATATTGTCATTGGCGGAGCCGCAGGGATAGCCCTGGGCCAGAAGGTGAAAATGATCCAGATGCCCCAGACAGTGGCCTTGTTTAACGGTTTCGGAGGCGGGGCTTCCGCCCTGGTGGCCGGTACTGCCATGGCCGTAGAAACCGGCAGCCTGTGGATTTTTTGGCTAACTGCCGCCCTGGCGCTGGGCATCGGAACCCTGACTTTCAGTGGGAGCATCATCGCCTCTTTAAAATTGCAGGCCTGGATTTCCCAGAGGCCGGTCTTTTTAAAAGGCCACGGTTTGATTTTAATGCTGCTGCTGCTGGCTGGAGCGGCCCTGGTTATACTGCTGATGCTTATGCAGGCCCCATTATACCAGTATCTGATCCTGGTGACTTTTTTTGTATACGGAGTGCTCATGGCCCTGCGCATAGGCGGTGCGGATATGCCGGTAATTATTTCTTTTCTTAATTCCCTCTCCGGGGTAGCCGCTGCCGTGAGCGGTTTGGCTGTTGGCAACCTTCTCCTGGCCGGGGTCGGCTCTCTGGTTGGCGTTGCCGGGATGATTCTTACCCAGTTAATGTGCCGGGCAATGAATAGAAACCTGCCCGCTGTTTTAAGCGGTTTTAAGACCAAAGTTTCCCCCGCGGCGGAAAAGGCGGATGCCGAATCCGCCCCTCAAGCGGCGGGCTATTCTGCAGAAGACATCCCGGTTCTGCTGCGTGAAGCGCAGAAAGCGATCGTAGTGCCCGGCTACGGGATGGCCCTGGCCCAGGCCCAGCAGGCGGTAAAAAACCTGATCGACACCCTGGAAAGGGACGGCAAAGAGGTCAAGGTGGCCATTCACCCGGTGGCCGGCCGGATGCCCGGTCATATGAACGTTTTG
>PUNU01000258.1 GCA_003551865.1 Syntrophomonadaceae bacterium | reverse complement strand
GTGAACAACAATACCAGGCTTATTTCTTTGGGCACTTCTTTACCGGATGAGAATAACAGTTGCTACAGTGTGTTGGGGCTCAAGCTGCACGGTACCGTCATTGTGGAGTATTTTCCTGATGGTTCTATTACTCTTGACTCTGGCGGCTGGAGGACACACACTACCAAGGAAAGGATGAACAGCTATACACCGTTAAGCATACGGCAGGAGAACCATATCTGGTATGTCAATGACATCTACTTGTTCAAGGACGGCATGATAATAAAGCCCGGCGTATCAGTTGAAGGAGACATGAGTCTGCAGGAGGTTAAGGAGCAGGCTAAAAGAAAGAAGATCATAAACGACTACATCAACAAGTTCATGGAATCTCTGCCTGTCCCACAGCCCTCCGGTGGCGACTGCTGGTTCTGTGTTTTACGGGACGAGAAGACCGGCAAGACATTGGGGGACTTGGGAGACGATGACCACCTGGAAAACCATATAGAAGAGGACTACTTTGTGCCTTCTCTACTGTATAATGCTCTCAAGGAAGCAGGACACAACGATGTGGGAATAGGGATACTCGGCGTATTTCAAGGGACAGGTCGGGGAGGACTTCCACAGCATGGTTGTGAGGAGAGGTATCACTATCTGGCAAAACGGGCGTTGAGGAGGTATCTTTACAAGAGACTGCTGTTTTAACAAAACGAAAAGGAGGTGAACAAGTTATGAATTACGAAACCGCAGGACAGAGGTGTCCAAAGTGTAGGGGTTACTTTGAGGTTCTGGCTGATGAAGCAGGAACACATGAGTGCCCTTATTGTGGGTTAAGACCAGAAGTGATTACTGATAATATACGTTGTAATAACTGTTACAGAGTATTTAAAGACGAAGACGAACTAGAGTTCTTAGAGAACGAGGACGGAGAGTTTAAGGGCTGTCCTGTTTGTGAAACAGACGATTACCTTATGGACTTAGACTAAGGAATGGTAAAAGGAGGTGAAAGAAAGTGAGACTACAAGAGATTTTAGACCTGGCAGAAGAGGAGCTCCTTGGTGCCATAGCCAACAAGGAGATAATAACAGAGGATGATTTTCACGACAGTGCCCATGAAATAGCAGACTCAAGTGTGCCCATATACCACTCGGATCTGCTGGAGGTGGCCCTGGACGAGGTGGAACTTGCTATTGTAGAACCAGAGATACTGGCCTTCGACGGAGCAGCCACAGCAGTTAATGCTATAGCAGGCAACATCTACCAGGAGGTGATAGAACACCTCCATGATGTGTGGAACAACCGTGAGGAGGAAGAGGATGAAGAGGAAGAGGAAGAAGAAGAGGAAGAGGAGGTGAACGAAAGTGAGTGAGTTTTACGCAACGATTCAGGGCAACAGAGGATCTGCTACTAAAGGAGGCAGCAAGGCGTCCGGCATCTTTGCTGTGGCACAGAGCTGGGACGGTTCTGTCAGGACTGACCTGTTTTACAGGAATGATGTTTTGTGGTGTACAATTACTTTTTCCAGCGGGTCTACGGCAGCTAGTACGGGTGTGCCTGTTTACGATGGCCCCTTACATGGGCTTCGGGAATTAAAATTATAAATGGAGGTGTAAACTTGAAAGATTTATTTTCAAGCGCAGTAGTGTTTGCAATAAGGGCTTCAGAGAAACCCGAGAAATTTGAGAGGGGGCAGCTTTTAGGAGAGCATATCTTGTCCTTTCTTGCTGAACAAGCTGAGGATGAACAGACCGATGTAGTACTGCTTTCTCTCTATATGTCCCTCATGGCACTCACAGAATCTGCCATTACGGAACCGGAAAAAAGGCACGAACAATAGTTCTGGAGTTGACAGGGAAAGGTTAGTTTGATACTATTGTCTTAAAAAGGAGGTGTCAACATTGGAAAAGGTTTATGTCACTGCGGCCATAAGCGCGGACAAGCATGAAAGTCTAAGGAAGACTGCAGCAGACAGGGGGCTGCATCTGCAGAAACTAAATGCTGCAATCTTAGAGTGGGCAGGTGAGCAAGATGTCAAGACACTTGTTAGGCTTGGCGTGCGTCTCCCCATCTATGCGGATGAGTTTGCCAAAGGAGATGTTCCCAAAAAGACTAAGAGGAACACTTGAGCTTGAGGTAGAGGTAAGGCCGGGGGAGATAATAATCAAAGAGCCTGATATTATTTGTGTTCTATGCGGTGCTTCAAATGTAATAGCACATTTCAAGGGGTTTGCTGTTTGTGAGTTATGTAAGATAGAGGTAAAAACGAAAGGAGGTAAATTTAGGTGATACTTTTAGGGGTAGACCCTGGAGTTACCACAGGATACTGCGTTGTTAGTCTGGCTGACGGTGGTGTTTCTGTCCGTAAGTGGGGGCAAATCAACCATAACCTGGCCTTGAGCATGAAGTATAAATTATTGATAGAGATGTTTGGCCCTGAAGTAGTAGTGATGGAGTCTGTGGTTCCTACAGGGCATCTAAATAAGGAGAAAAGACTACAGATAATCGCAGCAGATAGATTGGTGGTGGAAGCATACAGGTCAGAAGTTGATTTTGTGGAGGTAACTCCTGAAAGCAGAAAAAGAGAGAAACACGTCCCCGCTGAAGTCAAGGGAGCCCATGCAAGGGACGCTTATAGGGTTGTGGTTGCTTATCTACGTTCCAGGG
>PUNU01000217.1 GCA_003551865.1 Syntrophomonadaceae bacterium | reverse complement strand
TGGTTCCAGTATTCTGAGCCGTAGATCACAATCGGCAGGCGTTTTTTTACTTTCCCGGTCTGGACCAGGGTGAGCACTTCGAACAGTTCATCCAGGGTGCCGAAGCCCCCTGGGAAAATTACCAGGGCCTTGGCCAGGTAGACGAACCAAAACTTGCGCATGAAAAAGTAATGGAACTCAAAATTAAGCTCTGGGGTAATATATGGATTGGAAAACTGCTCCATGGGGAGACTGATATTCAGGCCGATAGATTTGCCGCCGGCCAGCTGTGCTCCCCTGTTTGCCGCTTCCATCATTCCCGGTCCGCCCCCGGAGCAGATTACAAATCGGTGGATGGAATTCAACCCTTTCGACCATTCGGTAATTTTTCGGGCCAGTTCGACGGCATCTTCATAGTATTTGGACAGAAAGACCTGGGTTCTGGCGTATTCGAGCTCTTCCTGCAGGGTGGGGTCAGGATTAGCCTCTGCACCTTTGATCTGTTTTTCTGCAGCTTCAAGCCGTTTTTTCGCTTCCAACGGGTCCAGGGTGCGGGCGGAACCGAAAAAAACTATCGTATCATAAACTTTTTGATTTCTAAAGCGCTGAAGCGGTTCAAGAAATTCGGCCAGGATACGGATGGTGCGGGCATCGGGACTGTTTATGAAATCCAGGTTTTTGTAGGCTTTTTCCGGTTCAGAGGGCTTTTTTTTCATAGTTTCTCCTTAAAGTGTTTTTTCCTCGCAATTGATTTTTAAGATTATAGCAATAAGGTGAGGTCAATGTCAAAATAAATTTAACACTCAAGATTTAGCCTTGAGTGCCGGCTTGCAACATCTCTTATAGATAAAGAGTTGTTGTAATAATTGCCGGATTACGCTCTTAATAAATTAACATGACACTGGTTTATAAAAAGGATCCGGGATAGTCCGGATCCTTTTTTTCACGGGTATCTTTTTCTGCCAGGCTCCGCTTATATAAGCAGGGCCTGGCTGTTTAACCGCTTGTTTTTATTCTTTTTTCTTGAAATTATCCACCCAGTCGGATAATTCTTTTGCTGCCAGGTCACGTCCGCCAAGGCCGAAGGCAATGACCCCGGTCAGGGCAACTGCTCCCAGAAGCACACCGAAAGCAATGATGATGATCTCATTAGCCACACCCAGCTGCTGGAGGGCGATGGAGCCGGCAAGAATTAGGATGGATATCCGGGCCAGTTTGGCCAGCAGATCGGCATGCGGGGTCCCGCCGGCAGTGATGACTTCTTTAGCCAGGCCCCCAAGATAGAGACCAATGCCAAAGATAACTACCGAGACAACGACTCTGCCGAGCAGCATGGTCAGCTGGGCAACCAGGTCGGCCAGAACGGCAAAACCGAGCAGTCCGGCCGCTTCAATGGCAGCAAAGAGCATTATTGCCACCAGGATAACATAGCCGACTATCTCTGAAGGAGTCCTGCGCCCTTCCAGTGTGGACCGGGCAATGCCCAGGCGGACGAGGAACTCGTCAAATCCCGCTGCCGATAACAGCTTGGATGCCAGGGCGGCTACCACCCTGCCCACAAGCAGGGCTATGGCCAGCACCAGGGCGGCGGCAAATATCGCCGGCAGTGCCTGCAGGATCATCTCCAACATGTTGCTGGCCGGAGCGGTAATGGCTTCCAGGGCCAGCGCATTAAGGGCTGCAATGATTGCAAAGATGATCACCAGGGCATAAACCAGCAGGCCGATTATTTCAGAAGGTTTCCTGGAGCCGAAGAAAGAAGACACATCTTCTCTCTCAGTCAGACGGTCCAGTCCCACCGCTGAGAGCAGGTTTATCGTGATCCTTTGCAGGATCCGGGCACCAAGCCAGCCCAGCAGAACAATCAGGCCTGCGCCCAGGATATTGGGCAGGTATGCCAGGATGGTCTCGAACATTCTCTGCACGGGAACAAGCAGCCCCTCGAGGGTGAGGGTGCTAAGAATCGCCGGCACAAAAAGCAAAAAGGTAATCCAGAATACCACGTTGCTTAACGTTTGGGCCAGGGTTACTTTTCTTTCTTCTTTTACCTCTTCTTCACTCAAGTCTTTGAAGCGCTCATCAATCTTGGTTGCCTCGAGGATGCGCTGGACGATGATCCTCAGCAGAGTTGCTAAAAGCCAGGCAACCAGCAGTATGATCGCTGCCCCGAAGATGCGGGGTGCATACTCGAATATCTGCACCAGGAATGCCATTAGCGGTTCTGCGATGAAAGTGAGATCCAGGTACTGGAAAAATGCGACAAGCACAAAGAACATGGCCAGGTAAAAAACTATCCGGCCGCTCCACTTGTTAACTTCAGCACCGGTGGCTTCCTCGTCGCCTTTAATCCAGCGTGCCACCCTGGCACCGGCCTGGGTGCGGCGGAAAGCTCCCCGAACAATTGAGGCGAGAATCAGGGCAATTAGCCATCCGACAATCAGTATGGCTAAAGCTCCGAGGAAATAGGGGAATTGGACGGTAAACCACTCCGCAAGGTTGCCAAAAAAGTCAACTGCAGTCATAACAATTCCTCCTTTTCATTATATTGACAACATACACTGCAGTCATAACAATTCCTCCTTTTCATTATATTGACAACATACAAGGTTTTTGCCTCTTTACATTTTCTTTCTACCCCAAAAGGGTATATTCCTGCAATAATTTAATATTTTCCTTTATTTAAGCAATTTAATTCCGGTTTTATGTCCTAAAACGGGCGGATCGCTCTCCTTTGCCAATAAAATAAGTGAAAGTGCTTAAAACCTGTGATACAATTTCAATAATCATGCAATTAATGGAGGACTGGATAATGAAACCGACCAAAATTGTTGTAGCGCTTGGTGGAAATGCCCTGCTCAGAAAAGGAACGCCGCCCACCGCCGAGGCCCAACTGGAAGTGATCAAAGAGACCGCGGGATACCTGGCCGAGATGAGCTGCCGGGGCAATGAGCTGGCCATCGTGCACGGTAACGGTCCCCAGGTTGGCAATATTGTCCTGGCCAGTGAAGCGGCCGAAGATGTTGTGCCGGTAATGCCCCTCGACGTTTGCGGGGCCATGAGCCAGGGCTACATCGGCTACCATATTCAGCAGGCCTTGCGCTACACATTAAAAAAAAGAAAAAGAGACATACCGGTTGCCACGATTATAACCCAGGTCGTGGTTGATGAAAAAGATCCCGCTTTCAATAACCCGACCAAGCCGATCGGTTCTTTTTACTCCCAGGAAGAAGCAGAAAAAATTACCCGGGAAAAAGGTTATGAACTGGTGGAAGATGCCGGCAGGGGCTGGCGCAGGGTAGTGGCTTCACCTGTGCCCGTGAGGATTGAAGAGTTTTCCTGCGTTAAAGAGCTGTGGGATACCACGATTGTTATTACAGCGGGCGGCGGGGGCATTCCGGTTGTCGAGGAAGAAGACGGATCCTTAAGAGGCATTGCCGCTGTGATTGACAAGGACCTGGCGGCGGCGAGGCTGGCCAATGATGTCGAGGCGGACATATTGATGATATTAACCGAAGTTGAGAAGGTCGCTTTGAATTTTAACAAGCCCGATCAGAAGGACCTGGACAGTATTTCCGTGGAAGAAGCTGAGAAATACATAGACGAAGGCCATTTTGCCCCCGGCAGTATGCTGCCCAAGATCCAGGCGGCAGTTTCATTTGCCAAAGAAAACCCCGGAAAGAAAGCGGTTATAACTTCCCTTTTTAAATCGATTGAAGCCCTGGAAGGCAGGACCGGGACGGTGATCAGCCTCTAGGGCCCTCTAAGGCAGGTGCCAATTAGTATCATTATAATTACTAGTTTTAGGATTAAGTCTCCGGTTCTAACCGTTGTATGCATAAAGCGGTTAGCTTTAGCTTTCGACTTTGGCCCTGGAGTAACGCTGCCTGGCTACCAAAAATAATGCAAAAACGGTGGCCAGGTAGGGGATCATCAGGGTAAACTGCGAGGGGACGCCGATTCCCTGCAGCCTGATACTCAGGGCATCGGCCAGGCCGAAGATCAGGGCGGCAAAGAAAACCAGAACCGGATTCGCCCGACCAAAGATAACGGCTGCTATGGCGATCCAGCCCCTGCCCGCCGACATGTTTTCCGTGAACATAGTCAGATAGCCCAGGGAAAGGTGGGCTCCCGCCAGTGCGCACAAGATGCCGCATAGAATTGAAGAAACGTGTTTCATTTTGTAGGCACTGACCCCGGCGGTTTCCAGGGCGGGTGGGTACTCTCCGGAAACCCTGATCCAGGTGCCCCAGGGGGTTTTGTAGAGAAAGAGAAAAATTACGGCAACCAGGATCCAGCTTACATAAATAAGGGCCGAGTGGTTGTTAAATATCGTATCGAGAAAAGCTATTCGTTCAAGTGCTGGCATCGAAATGACCGGGATGGAAACAATGTCCGGAGATGAAAAGGCCCCCCTTACGCCAAAGATGCTTCTAAGCAAAAACACGGTAAAACCCATGGCAAAAATGTTGATGGCGATGCCAATGACAAACTCGTCGGATTCCAGGTTTATAACGAAAAACCCGTAGATTAGACTCATGATTATTCCGGCCATTATGGCCAGCATAATCCCGGCCAGCGAGCTTCCGAACAGGTAACTGCCGATCACCGCGAACAGGGCGCCCGTGAGCATCATTCCCTCGAGGCTTATGTTCAGAATGCCGGCCTGCAGGGTAAACGAGCCGCCAAGGCTTGCCAAAAGTATGGGGGTGGCGGATCTAAGGGCTGTGCGAACAAGAGTGATACTGAGTATTTCTTCAAGCACCGGCAGCACCACCTTTTTCCTTGAAGAGGAGCTTGCCGAACCCTCTTTCTCCGGCCACAAAGAGAATTATTATCGCCTGGATGACCAGGATCAGTTCTGACGGGACGGCTGTTGCCTGTTCCATGCTCAGCGATCCGGTCCGCAGCACGGCAAAGAAAAAACCCATCAATATTACCCCATAAGGGTTATGGTTGACCATCAGGGCGAGCAGTATACCGTCGAAGCCGTATCCGGGAGATATCTGTTGGTGGAACCTGTAGTGTACTCCCAAAACCTGGAATCCGCCGCCAATACCCGCCATGGCGCCGCTGATGAGCATGGCGTAGATCATCTGCTTTCCCGGATCGAGGCCTCCAAACCTTGCGAAGAGGGGGTTTTGGCCGGACATCCTCAAGTTGTAACCCATGGTTGTCCTGGTCATGATGTAGCCGATCACCAGTGCTATGGCAATCATGACAAAAAAGCTGGAGTTAAACCGGGTTAGCTCCACCAGCCGGGGGAATTGAGCTGTTTCAAGGATAACATTGGTGGCACCCAGTTTTCCTTCTTCGGCAATAAAGGGGTAATTGACCAGGTAGTCGGTAAAAAGAATTGCTACACTGGTCAGCATAATGGTGGTCACGACTTCATCCATCCGGTATTTGACTCTCAGCACCCCCGGCACATAGGCCCAAATTGCCCCTGCAGCGGCGGCAAACAAGGTGGCCAGGGCAATATGGATCGGAGCGGGCAGACCTGTAAAAGTTAAGCCGACGTATGTTGCGGCAAAGGCACCGAGATAGAGCTGGCCTTCGGCGCCGATGTTATAAATCCCCGTTTTGAAAGCGACAGCCGTAGCCAGGCCCGCCAGTGTAAGCACTGTCATCCGGGAAAGGGTTTGGGCAAACTGGCGAAATGAACCGAGGGAACCGGAAAGCAGAGCCCCGTAGGCTTCGAGAGGATCTTCACCTATTAAGAGGATAATGATTCCGCCGATAACCAGGCTAAGGATAATTGATGCAACCAGAACCAGCGGGCGCCTGTACTTAGCCAACTGCATCGCCCCTTTCTACGTTGGCGCCGAGCATGTAATAACCGACTCTTTCCTTTGTAACTTCTTCGGGGAAAAACTCGCCGTTTATACGCCCTTCATATATGACTAGAATCCGGTCGGCTACCTGGAATATTTCATCGAGCTCGGCGGAGACGAGGACAATCCCGCAGCCTTCGTCTCTTTTTTTGATGATCTGCTCATGGATGAATTCAATCGCTCCCACATCGAGCCCCCTGGTGGGCTGGTTGATGATGAGGAATTGTGAATCGAAGGAGAATTCCCGGGCGAGAATCAGCTTCTGCATGTTTCCCCCCGAGAGAGAGCCGGCGGTAACGCTTTCATCTGGGGTCCTGACATCGTAGGTTTTGATCAGGTCGAGGGTAAAATCCTTGATTTTCCTGAAATTCAAGTTAAAGAGGTTGGTCGTAAAAGGTTTTTTATCCTGCCTGCCGATAATGGCGTTTTCGTATATTTTGCCGTAGGCGTTCAGGCCGTATTTTATCCTGTCCGCAGGTATGTACGAGATGCCCGCTTCCCTGAACTGTTTGGTGCTGTAATTTGTTACGTCGGTTCCCTGGAATAACATTTTTCCCCCGGTTATCGGACGCAGGCCGGTTAAGGCTTCGACCAGTTCGGATTGGCCGTTTCCTTCCACTCCCGCGATGCCCAGGATTTCGCCTGCCCGGGCTTTTAGCGAGATGCCTTTGACTACCTGGATATCCCGGTTGTCCAGGGTTTGAATGTTTTCCAGTTCCAAAAGCACTTTTCCCGGGTTGGCCTTTTTCTTTTCGATTGAAAACAAAACCTCCCGACCCACCATAAGGTTGGCGAGGCTGGCGGGGTTAGTTTCGGCCGTGCTGATGGTGCCTTCCAGGTTGCCTCTTCTCAGGACCGAAACCCGGTCTGAAACAGCCATCACTTCTTGAAGCTTGTGGGTGATAAATATGATTGTTTTGCCTTCTCTTTTCAGGGTTTTTATTGTTTTAAAGAGCTCTTCAGTTTCCTGGGGTGTAAGGACGGCTGTAGGTTCGTCAAGGATCAAGATTTCGGCCCCCCGGTAGAGGGTTTTTAATATCTCAATTCTCTGCTGGATTCCGACAGGTATGTCTTCGACTATCGCGTCGGGGTCGATTTTTAAATTAAATCTCTCAGAAAGCGCTTTTGTCAAACTGCGGGCTTCTTTGAAGTCATAGATAACGCCTTTTTTAGGTTCGTTGCCCAAAACAATGTTTTCCACCACGGTGAGGGAGGGAACGAGCATAAAGTGCTGGTGCACCATTCCAATACCCTTACTTATAGCGGCTTTCGGGCTGTCGATGCGGGTTTTTTCGCCGCTTATATAAACATCACCCTGGTCGGGCTGGTATATTCCGTATAATATGTTCATTAAAGTTGATTTGCCGGCACCATTTTCCCCGATAATAGCATGGACCTCTCCTCTTTTTATGTCGATACTAATATCGTTGTTTGCCAGCACTCCGGGAAAATGTTTTGTTATGCCTTTTAAGCTGATGATGGTTTCGGCCACCATAATACCTCCCGCCGGATCTGAATACAAGACTGTAACAGATTATGCCCCACTTAGAAAAAAGGGTGTAAAGCATTATAGCAACGCTTTACACCCCCGGATTTCTATCAGCACACCGTTTAGTTGTAGCGTTCTACCACAATTTCGCCTGTTCTGATTAACTCTTCAATTTCTTCCAAATCTTCCCATATTTCCTGGGGGACATGCCTCTCCATGTTGTCGCTCCAGCAGAGACCGACCCCGTCTTCTTCCAGGCCGTACCTGTAGACAGACCCCCTGTCGAGGGTGCCGTCTATCACTCTGCCGATGCTTTCATATATAGAAAAACCGACTTCTTTCATCATACTGGCGATGATATGGTCCGGGCTGATCCAGCCCTGGTCGGCGTCTACACCAATAGCATAGCGCCCGGCTTCTTCGGCTGCTTCAAAGATGCCTTCACCGGTTTTTCCGGCAACCTGGAATACTATATCGGCTCCCCGGTCGTAAAGCTCCAGGGCGTTTTCTTTGCCGGCTGCCGGGTCTTCAAAGTCGCCGGCAAATGCCACCATCACTTCCACTTCATCGTCCACGTATTCCACTCCCTGCTCGTAGCCGGTAATAAAGTTTCTAATTACCGGGATGTCCATTCCGCCAACGAGCCCAACTTTCTTTTCTTCCGATATTCCTTCAATGTCGGTCTGCTGGGTCATCATGGCGGCAAGGGCACCGGCCAGGAAAGAGCCTTCGTGCTCTTCATAAATGATCCAGGTCAGGTTGTCCGGGCCTTCTCCTTCCATGTCAACCATAAAGAAGTCAACTTCCGGGAACTGCTCGGCGATATCGATCGTATCATCAACCAGCTGGAATCCTACGGATACCACAATATCGTCATTTTCTGCTCCTGCCAGGATTTGATCGAAAAATGCGGCGGGGTCTTCCCTGCATTCAAGAACCCTTTCTTCGATGCCGTACTCTTCAATCGATCTCTGCAGTCCTTCTTCAGCTGAATCGTAGAAAGACCTGTCACCGAGGGTGCCGGCAACAATTACTGAAACACCTAATGCTTCGGGTTCTTCCGGCTCTACCGGCTCTTCCGGTTCTTCCGGATCGACGGGTTCCTCCGGCTCTTCCACGTCACATCCGGCAAAGACCAGGCCTGCTGCCATAATGAGAACCAGAAATGCCACCAGCCACAACTTTTTGTTCACAATAAATTGCCCCCTTTGAGTTTAGTTATTGCGGCAAGCCCGAAATCCCGCCGCGGTGGGCGGCAGGCCGACGGGCTCATCCAAGATAATGCTACCATAAAACAGGCAAAAAGCAATGCTCTTTTTTATTATATTTGTAACTACAGGCCTAACCCGCTAAGCCACAGGGGACGGTTCCACCGTCTCCCATAATAGAAGTCAGAGGTCAGAACCCAGATAAGTGGGGGCGTTCGGACCGTCTCCATGGCGCCACTTTTCATTCAACAAGGATAATAGGCTGAGTAGTTACTCATATTTTACTTATTTGCCCTGACAGGAAGACCTGTTATTCTCTTCTGCCTGCAAGGGTTTCCACCTCTTCTATAGTGGGCAGTGCCTCCTGCGCACCAAATCTGGTGGCAGTCAGAGCCCCGGCTGCATTGGCGAATTTGAGGCAGCTTTCGATACCGCCGCCTTTAAGCAGTGCTACTGCCAGGGCGGCGTTGAAGGAATCACCCGCCGCCGTGCTGTCCAATGCTTTGACGGAAAATGTTTCGACCATCACCTCTCTTTCTTTATTGACAAAAAAACTGCCTTTTTCCCCCAGGGTGATCACAACATTTTCGACACCTTTTTGAAGCAGGACCCAGGCTCCTTTTTGGACATCGTCTTCCTTTGTTAATAGTTTCAACTCTGTTTCATTGGGAGTAAGCATGAACAACTGCTCATATGTCTTGTCGGATAATTCGGCGGCGGGGGCGGGGTTTAAAATCACCTTGTTTCCCCAGAGCTTGGATTTTTCGATCACGTATTCTACAGTGGCAATGGGAATTTCCAGCTGCACGATTATATATTGCACTTTTTTAAGCTCGGCTTCGTGCCTGTCAATCTGTTTTTTCTCCAGCAGGCCGTTGGCGCCGGAATAGACTACGATGGTATTATTACCGCCATGATCGACGTTTATTACCGCATTTCCGGTCGGCCCTTCAAAGAACTCTATTCCGGACAGGCTGATACCTTCGGATTCGAAATTTTTGGCCAAAAACTTGCCGTTGTAGTCTTTTCCCAGTGCGCTGACAAACAGAACTTTTTCTCCCAGCCTTCTCACCGCTACAGCCTGGTTGGCCCCTTTTCCCCCGCCGGCTTTTTTCATTGCTTCGGCAATGACGGTTTCTCCTTTTTGCGGTAAAGCTTTCAATTGATAAACATAATCCATATTTGTGCTTCCCACCACTGCAATCTGCAACTTTTTCACCCCTGTCAAAGGCCTTGATATTTATACCGGATGATTTATTTATTCTTACTCCGGGCCAATTACACATTGTCCGGCCTTTAGTAGATTACTTTTGCCTTTCCCTTGCCCCGTTTCAGGAGGTCTTGCGAGAGCAGGTCAAGGGCATCGTAAATTTTTGGGCAATCAAAAAGCAGTTTCCCGTTTTTCTTGACCAGACGACCGTCTATGATTGAATGGATGATGTGTTTTGATTCACTGCTGTACAGTATGGAGGAAAGGGGATTGTACAGGGGGCCGGTCATTACATTTTTTAAATCCCAGACCAGCAGGTCTGCAGAGTATCCTTCTTTAATCCTGCCGGAATTAAAGCTTAATGCTTTGTGCCCCCTCATCAGCATTTTCCATATATCCCGGCCCCCGAACTTTTCCGGTTGGCCGGTGATAAATTTCCCCAGCAGGGCAAACAATCTAGCCTGTTCCAGGGGGTTGAGGGTATTGGAGCTTGCTGCTCCGTCAGTTCCCATGCACAGGGGCAGGTTTTTGTAGTCGTCCCATATTCGGTTTCCGCCCATGCCCATTTTCATGTAAGTTTTTGGGCTTAGGGCAAAAAAGGTGTCATTATTTATATATTGCCGGTCATCTTCTTCCATCCATATACCGTGAGCAATGATCAGGGGCAGGTCGAATCCTCCTGCTTCATGCAGTATTTGAAACGGAGTCTTGCCGTGTGTTTTAATACTTTCTTCAACCTGCTGTTTTGTTTCCGATAAATGAATATGGATGCCCATCCCCAAATCTTTTGCTTTCTCAATAATAACCTGCAGGCTTTCACCGGGGCAGGTATAAGGAGCGTGTGGCCCCATTCGGAACTTCAGCCTTGATGAACTGTCTCCCCATTTTTCGAAGACTTTTTCCGCTTTGCCTAACTGCTCATTTAAGTCGTCCCTGCCCCCGAAAATTGTGGGAGCCATCTCGCCTTTAATCCCGGTTTCCAGTATGGCTTCGCTTATTTTGTCTGCAAAAAAGTAATGATCGGCAAAAGCGCTTACCCCACAGGCAAGCATTTCACATATGGCCGCGAGGGAGCCGTAGTAAGCGTCGTTTTCGGTCATTACACTTTCATAAGGCCAGATTTCGCGGTTAAACCAGTCGTTGATATTTACATCTTCGGCAATTCCTTTAAAAATATTCATCGGAGAGTGAGTATGCAGGTTAACAAAACCGGGAGTTACGAATTTGCCTGCGGCGTTTATTTTTTCCCCGGTTTCTTCCTTGTTTTCTCCGTTTTCTCCGGCGGGAGCAATTTTTTTTATCGCTCCGTCTTTGATAAACAGGGTTTTGTTTGCTTCGATATCTCCGTTTTCATCAATTATACCGGTGCCGCTAACAACAATGTCCCATGCCAACAGCTACTCCTCCTTTAAAAAGAGCGTCATTAACCGAGTTTGCGCAGGGCCTCAAGTAGAAGGTGCAGAAATCTTTCCCGGTCCAGGTCAAAAGCCACCGCGGCATTCTTTTCTTTGCCCAAAACGTCATAATAATCTACTACTGTTGCTCCCGTGGTGAGTTCGCCCTTTGTTTCAATACTGACATGGCACAGTTTTGTGTCCAGGAGATCCGGGTCGATAACCCGGGCAACGGCAACCGGATCATGGAGGGGACTCCCCTTAAATCCAAATTTTGTGTGGAAGCGGGAGTAGTAATCTATCAGCTCTGCCGCCAGTTTGCCGCATCTGCCCAGGTTTCTCATCCGCTCATTTTCTGCAGAAAAGATCTGAGCCTTGTGCGTAACGTCCAAACCGCACATTGTTATGGGAAGCTTCGATTCAAAAACGAGTTTTGCCGCTTCAGGATCCACTAAAATATTAAACTCTGCGGCGGGAGTAGTGTTGCCCCCGAGGTGAGCACCGCCCATGAGAGAAATTTCTTCAATGCCTGCCTTGCTGTCCGGGTAGGTTAAAAAAAGCAGGGCGATATTGGTAAGCGGCCCCATCGGTATCAAGGTGATCTTTGTGTCACTTTTTTTAATTGTATCCGCCAGCAGATCCACGGCCCTGCGGCTGCTTATCGCAAGGCCGGGGTCGGGCAGTATTGGACCATCCAAACCACTTTCTCCATGAACCTGGGGAGCGGTGACCAGCTTCCTCAACAAGGGCTTCGCAGCTCCGGCGGCAATTTCGATATCTTTGCTGATAAAACTGAGGATTTTTAAGGCATTGAGCGAGGTCTTGTCGAGGGTTTGGTTGCCCGCTACGGTTGTCACAGCCTTTAAGTCCAGGCTATCGTTTCCGCAGGCCAGCATTAGCGCCAGAGCATCGTCATGTCCGGGATCACAGTCAATAATAACCGGCTTCTTCAATTGTAGTCACCTCGATATGCTTTTTTGTAGGACCTTTTTGCTATTATAATCTGTGGTTAAAAATTCTACAAAGCGGCGATGTGTTTACTTGTTTTCACTGGAACATGAAACATGTGGTTCCTTTTTCTATACCTATTATTTTTTTCCTGCAAAACCCTGCAGTAAATTAACACGGTTTACTGAGCGAAGAGATCCGGTTAACCGCTGCGGCAGGAAGTGTCGCCGGGG